>JAAYEN010000111.1 GCA_012728775.1 Tissierellia bacterium | reverse complement strand
TCATAAAATATATAACTCATAATTACCTCCCTGATGACACTATGGCATCTTCATAACTTCCCCCTGCAGGGATAATGGGAAATACCATAGCTTTTTTGTCAATTAATGCATTTATTACCATAGCTTTTTTGGAATCAAAAGCATCTTTCATGGATTGTTCCAAATCTTTTATGGTACTTACAGTTCTTCCTTCAATATTAAAGGCATCTGCAAGTTTTATAAAGTCCACATCGTCAGTCAATTCTGTGGCATAATAGCGTTCTTCTTGGAACAGTGTTTGCCATTGTCTAACCATTCCCAATACGCCATTATTTAAAATTATTATTACTATTGGCAATTTATATTTTGTAACCGTTACAAGTTCATTCATATTCATTCTAAAACTTCCATCGCCGGTAACCAGAACGACTCTTTTTTCGGGATTTGCAATTTGAGTTCCTATTGCTGCTCCTAATCCAAATCCCATAGTTCCAAATCCTCCAGAAGTTACGAATTGTCTCGGGTTGTCAAAACCATAGAATTGGGAAACCCACATTTGGTGTTGTCCTACATCTGTTGCTATGAATGAATCCTTGCCTACAGAATGCTTAATAGCTTTTATAATATTTCTCGGTGTCCATTCTTCAGTATACTCGTCATTGAATTCCAAGTTTTCGTTTATATAGTCTATCCAGCCTGACCTATCTCTTTCTTCCACAGCTTCTAAAAGATTAGGCATAAAATCTCTTAAATCTGCGTGAAGTGAGTAATTAATTTCAATTATTTTATCAATCTCAGAATGATCTATATCTACTTGAATAATTTTTGCGTTTTTTGCAAATTCTTCAATTTCAGCTGTAACTCTATCGCTAAATCTAGCTCCTAAAGTTATTAGTAGATCGCAATTTCTCATGGCATAGTTAGATCTTTTGTGTCCGTGCATACCCACATGACCTAAAGATAGGCGAGAATTGGAATCCATAATTCCTTGTCCCATAAGAGAATTCACCACAGGAATATCTCCTTTAATTGTTAGCTCTCGTAAAATATCGCTGGTATCTGAGGCTATAATTCCACCACCTGCAAGTATTAACGGTCTTTCTGCTTTGTTAATATATTCGGCGAATACTTCTACAGCTCGATAATTAAAGCTAGTATGAATATTTTTTGGACGGGCATCATCTATGGCTTTAATTTCTTCAAAAGAAATAGTTTCAGCTTTAGATAGTTGGATGTCCTTTGGTAAATCAATTACAACAGGTCCAGGTCTTCCACTAGTGGCAATTCTGTAAGCTTTTCTAACCTCTAATTGTAATTCTTCCACATCTTTAACTTGATGGGAGTATTTAGTGATTGGCATAGTTATGCTTACAATATCACACTCTTGAAAAGAATCAGATCCGATATTTTGGTTTTGAACTTGTCCTGTGAAAACTACTAGAGGAATGGAATCAAAATAGGCGGTAGCTATTGCTGTTACAGCATTTGTAGAGCCAGGTCCTGAAGAGACTAAGACTGTTCCGACATTTCCTGTAGATCTAGCATAACCGTCTGCTGCATGGGTAGCACCTTGCTCATCAGCTGTTAGGTAGTGAGTAAGGACGTCTTTTTTGTCGTACATATAATCTAATATTGGAATTATTGAAGCGCCAGGATAGGCAAATATAGTGTCTATTCCTTCGTCCAAAATAGCGTCTATAAGAATCTCTGAACCTTTTTTTATCATTTTCTACACCTTTATTTTATAAAATTAAACTGTACAAATCGCTCCTTTGGAAGCACTTGTAACTAATTTTTGATATTTAGCCAAATAACCTGTAGCTTCGGTTTGTTTTGGTTTATGATTTTTTCTTCTTTCTTCTAATTCTTCTTCACTTAAATCTACATTTAGGGTCAATTTGTGCATATCGATATTTATAATATCCCCATCTTGAATAAGGCCAATATTTCCGCCTTCCATAGCTTCCGGTGAAACGTGTCCAATACTTGCACCCCGTGTAGCTCCTGAAAATCTTCCGTCTGTTATTAAGGCTACTTCTTTATCCAAACCAATTCCTGCAATTGCAGAAGTAGGGGATAGCATTTCTCTCATTCCAGGACCACCTTTAGGTCCTTCGTAGCGAATTACTATGACATCACCTTTTTGAATTTTTAATCCATAGATTGCTTTTATGGCTTCTTCTTCTGAGTCGAACACTCTAGCTGGTCCAGAGTGAACTAACATAGATTCGTCTACTGCTGAACGTTTTACAACTGCACCTTCTGGCGCTAAGTTTCCAAATAAGATAGCAAGTCCGCCTGTGTCTGCATGAGGTTTATCGATATTTGCTACTATTTCGTGATTTCTGACAGAAACATTTTCAAATTGTTCTCCCATTGTAAGTCCTGAAACCGTAGGCACATCTCTATGAACTAAATTCTTTTTATCCAATTCGTTATAAACAGACATTATTCCCCCGACTCTATCTAGATCTTCCATATGCAAAGTACCACTTGGTCTTAGTTTACATAGATATGGAGTCTTGGAGCTGATTTCATTTATTAAATTTAAATCGAAGTCTACTCCTGCTTCGTGGGCGATTGCTGTTAAGTGAAGAACAGTATTAGATGAACAACCCAATGCATTGTCCATAGTAAGTGCATTTTCTATGGATTTTTCATTAATAATATCCCTAGGTAAAAGTTGGTCTCTTACTAAATCTAAAATTTTCATTCCAGATTTTTTAGCCAAAAGCATTCTATTGCTATATACAGCAGGAATAGTTCCATTTCCTGGAAGTGCCATTCCTACAGCTTCTGTTAGGCAGTTCATGGAATTTGCTGTAAACATTCCAGAGCAAGAGCCACAGCTTGGGCAAGCATTTAATTCTATATCTAAAAGTTCTTCGTCTGTCATTTTCCCAGCTTTGTGACTTCCTACTGCTTCAAATACATTTGTCAAATCTAACGGATTTCCATGGGTATCTCTACCTGCTAGCATTGGTCCTCCACTGATTACTATAGTAGGAATATTTACTCTAGCAGCTGCCATTAACATTCCTGGAACTACTTTGTCACAGTTTGGTACCATAACCACTCCATCTAATGCGTGGGCTTTTAACATGACTTCTATACTATCTGCTATTAATTCTCTACTTACTAACGAGTATTTCATTCCTTCGTGATTCATCGCTATTCCGTCACAAACTGCTATAGCTGGAAATTCCAAAGGAGTACCGCCTGCCATCAGCACTCCTTTTTTAACTGCTTCCGTGATTGAATTTAGATGAACATGTCCAGGAACGATATCGTTAAAAGAATTTACTACTCCTATTAGAGGTCTATCCATTTCTTCTGGAGTCAAGCCTGATGCTATCATCAAAGAACGGTGAGGCGCTCTTTCGGGGCCTCTTTTTACATTATCGCTTTTCATATTCAACTCCTTTGATTAGTCTACTAATCTTTTGCCAAATCCCATAAGATTTCTAAGATCTTTTCCTACTTCTACGCTCTTGTGTTCAAGTTCCATTTTTCTCTTTGCATTAAATGCTGGTGCATTTAGTTGATTTTCAAGTAACCAATCTTTTGCAAAAGATCCATCTTGGATATCTTTTAGAACTTTTTTCATATTTTTTCTAGTATCTTCAGTTATGATTTTTGGTCCAGTTACGTAGTCTCCGTATTCTGCAGTATTAGATACGGAATATCTCATATTTTCGAATCCACCTTCATATATAAGGTCTACGATAAGTTTCATTTCGTGGATACATTCGAAGTACGCTGATTCTGGTTGATATCCTGCTTCCACAAGTGTGTCAAATCCAGCTTTCATAAGTTCTGTAACTCCACCACATAAAACTGCTTGTTCTCCAAATAGGTCAGTTTCAGTTTCTTCTTTAAATGTAGTTTCTAGAACTCCAGCTCTACTAGCTCCTAATCCCTTTGCATATGCTAATCCAATGTCATGAGCTTTTCCTGTAGCGTCTTGGTGTACAGCTATAAGTGCTGGTACTCCGAAACCTTCTTGATATGTTCTTCTTACCAAATGACCAGGTCCTTTTGGAGCAATCATAAATACGTCTACATCTGAAGGTGGTTGGATTTGGTTATAATGGATATTAAATCCGTGAGCAAATGCTAGAGCTTTTCCTTCTGTAAGATGTGGTTCGATACTTTCTTTATATACTTTTCCTTGTAATTCGTCTGGAAGAAGAATCATGATGATATCTGCTTCTTTTGCTGCTTCTGCTGTTGGTAGACATTTAATACCTGCTGCTTCAGCTTTTTCAATTGATTTAGAACCTTCATAAAGACCTACGATTACATTTAATCCAGAATCTTGTAAGTTAGCTGCGTGAGCATGTCCTTGGGATCCATAACCAATAATTGCAATAGTCTTGTCCTTGATAAAATCTAAGTTTGCGTCGTTGTCGTAATACATTTTTGTCATAATTTTCCCCCATTAATTAAATTTTTCTATATTGTAAACACCTTCGATGTTATACACGGAATATTCGAAATTGTTAGCTCCCGTATCTTTGTAATAGAGCTTCAATTCATAATTATCTTCGCCTATATCTGTTATAGAGAGGTCGACGACTTTTATCCCCTTCCTCTTAGCTAGGCTAAATATTTTCATCATTGTTTCTGCACCAGTTGTTAAGTTTGCGGTGATTAACTTAGTCATTTTCTTCCTCCCTTTCATAGAAATATTTTCGAATAATTTTAACTTCCATTTGATACCTAATAAAAAAGCCCTCAATTTACGTATAGTAAATTAAGGGCGTTGAAATCGCGGTACCACCTTATATTACAAAAAATTCACATCTTTTGCCTCAATGAGTTAATAACTCTAGATAAATAACGGCTCAACCCGTACCAAGCTATCTTAATCTTAAAATTAATTTTACCTAGTAAATTCAGGAGGGACAGGCTTCATCTTTTGTATCAGCTCACACCAACCGCTGACTCTCTGAAACTCTCCAATGAGGCTCGCTCCATCAAAATTTTTGAATATTAATCAGTATTATAAATGCAATAAAAGTAAATGTCAATCAAAATTTTGTAAATTTTTTAATTTTTTATAAAACGGAGTATTTAATAGTTAAAACACTACGCAATTAAGAAGGGTTATGCTTTTAATAAATCTAGAATTAAAATTTCTAAAAACGTTAATATTAAATTTGTATATATTTAGGAAAATTTAGGAAAATTTGCATTTTAACTGATTGACAAAGCTTTTCATTTGTTACATAATTAAAATGTAAACAATTGCAGAATATAATGAAAAATAATAAATAAATATATAAAATTTTGAGGTGATTTAATTGAGCGCAACTATAAAAGACGTTGCAAAAATGGCAGGAGTTTCCATATCCACAGTTTCTAGAGTTGTAAATGACTCAAAACCTGTTAGTCCTGATGCTAGAAGAAGGGTACTTCACGCTATAGAAGTATTGGATTACGAACCCAATGAAATAGCTCGAAGCTTGGTAACTAGAAAGAGTAATATTATCGGTGTAATCGTGGAAGACTTCGGACTTTCTTTTGTATCCCAAGTATTAAGAGGTGTAGAAGAAGTTGCAAGAATGTATGATTACGATATTTTAGTATCTAGTACTTATGGAGATCCTGAAATAGAAGATAGATATATGAAATTACTTTTGCAAAAACAAGTAGAAGGAATAGTAGTAATTACAGAAAGCAATAATAAAAACAGATTACAGAATTTAAAAGAATTAAAAATTCCCGTATCTTATTTGAACAGATATTATAGAAACGAAGATGTTGCAACTATTTCTATAGATAATATAGAATCAACAGCAGCAATGGTGGAATATTTATTTAATAAGGGTCATCGTAATATTGGCTATCTTGGTATTGAAAAGGATTTTGAAATTACTGTAGAGCGCTTTAAACAAAGGGGATACAAGGAAGCTATCAAAAAATTTGCTTTAAAAGAGAGAATTCTAGAACTTTCAGAAAATTCAGATGAAGCATTCTTAGACATAGAAAGTAAACTTATTGAAAGTATCAAAAATGAAGGCATAACCGCTATAATGGCTTATTCTGACGAAGCTGCTATAAAGATTATGAATCTTTTAAAAGACAATGAAATAAGAGTTCCAGAAGATGTATCTGTGACAGGAGTTGGAGATATTAAAATGTCTGAACAATATAGACCAAAACTAACTACTTTAAAAGAGCCTTTATATGATTACGGTGCAGTTTCAATAAGAAGTATTATTAAGGCAATAAAAGGCGAAGAAAAAATGTCCCAAGAAACTGTACTTTTACCTTTCTATATTATTGAACGTGAAAGTGTAAAAGAAATATAGATTATGAAATATGTAGTTGTTTCCGGTTCTGAGATACGGGCAAAAGGAATTTACAATTTGGTAAAGGAATATCTCACGGAAATAGAGGGAATTTATCTAGTAGGTAAGTACGATATGGATTACTTACTATATGAAAAATTGGAATTTTTATTCTTTGATGCCAATTATTTTAAAGAATATAGAGCTAAAATTTCAAGTAGGACAAAAATTTTAGTTAAAAATCCCATTTTGGTCACTTTGGAAGAGGAGGAATTTAAAGAATACTATCCTCATATTAAAGTAATTAATGGAAAATCCACTGTTGATGATCTGGAAAAAATGCTAGAAGTAAAGATACAAGATGAAAAAGAATATGACTTATCTGATAGAGATAAATCCATTTTATATCTTTTATCCCAAGGTATAAGTAATAAAGAAATTGGCAAGAGATTATATCTTAGTGAAAAAACTATAAAAAACAATTTGACTAGAATTTATAAAATTTTAGAAGTAAAGAA
This sequence comes from Tissierellia bacterium, assembly GCA_012728775.1. The sequence goes on along the minus strand of JAAYEN010000111.1, from coordinate 33 downwards.
CAAATACGAGGCTATTAATAAGTCAAAAAATTT
>JAAYEN010000175.1 GCA_012728775.1 Tissierellia bacterium | reverse complement strand
TATTCCAATTCCTATGGATTCCATCATCATTGGAAATGCACTTGTAATTGTAAAGCCTGGAGTGGTGTTAACTTCGTTAAAATAAATTTTTCCGTCATTTCCTACGAAGACGTCAACTCTGGAATAAACTTGGCAGTCTAACGCTTTGTAAATATCCTTTGCCATAGATTTTATTTTTTCAGAAGTGAAATTATCTAGTCTAGCGGGGATATGATATTTAACTTGTTCTAAGGTGTTTTTCCTATCAGCATTTAAAAATTTATCGTCTAAAAGCTCTATCTCTTCCAAATCTCCAATAACCAAATCATCGTTTCCAATAATGCCGCAAAATACTTCAAAGCCTTGGATTTTTTCTTCTACCAAAACTTTTTCATCGTAGTTAAAAGCGTAATTGATAGCATCACTCAGTTCAGAAAAATTACTGACTTCACTAATACCTATTGAGGAGCCTCCCCTTAAAGGTTTAACAAAAACGGGAAAACTTAATTGATTTAGATCTTCTCTTTTTTGGATTAACTCTTCTTTATTGTTTAGAACTATCCCATGAGGAACTTTATATCCCAAATTCCTTACTATTTGGTGGGATTTATCTTTATCCATACACAAAGCTGAAGAAAGAGTTTTGGATCCTACTATGGGAATATTTATAAGTTCAAATAATCCTTGAACAGTTCCGTCTTCTCCAAAGGGACCGTGTAACATGGGAAAAACTAAGTCAACGTCAAATTTTAAATCTGTCATTAGGACAATGCCTTTTCCTTCATCAATGGAAAAAGTACAAGGTGATGAATTCTCGTTATTTTGCCAATGGGGCGTTTTTAAACTTTCATAATTATGAAGATATCTCCATTTACCTTCTAAAGTAATTCCCACGGGGATAACATCATACTTAATATTGTCTATATTTTTTAAAATGGTGTATCCAGAATTTATAGAGACATAGTGTTCAGAAGAAACTCCGCCAAATAATATCAAAACCGATTTTTTCATAGGGCAACCTTCTCCAATGGTGTAATTTCCTCTAATTCATAACCAATTTTGCATATATTTTTATAAATAAATACTGAATCTAAAAGTTTTTTGTTTTTATTATAGACATTTCTGTAAATATCAACCTTTTCAAATGTTTCTCCATTTATCTTTGTATAGGATAGATTTCTATTTCTAATTTCATAAATATTAAAATTCAAATTATTTGTAAGTAATTTTCCATACATATATTTTTCATCAAAATCAATTTGGATTTGGAATGTATGATTAGTTTCATTTTTTACTTTTAAATCCACTAAACCTTCCATAATTGTAGCATCTACACCGATTAGCATATCGCTTGGATAAGGAAACTCTCTACTTTTGTGCCCGACTCTTTCAACAAAGGTAAGGGGACTATGCAAGAATAACCAACAAAGTAAATTGCTAATGTGGCATAATCCACCGCCATATGCAGTACCTAGTTGTCCATCTACAACCACAAGACCATCTTTATATGGAATTTCACTATCAGCATATCTGGCTAATTTCCAAAATGAAAATACTTCTCCTGGTTTTATTACTACATTATTTATAGTTTTTGCTGCTAATTTTAAATTGAAAATTTTATTTTCTTGATATTTTATATCAAAACCAGTGTTTTTATTTTGCATTATGAATTTGTCTTTGAATTGGACATTTGGAAGTTCCAATCCAGATATTTCTGTGGAATAATTATTGCCATCTCTTCTCATTTTTTTATAAAATGTGCGTATTCTTAATTTACTCTTGAGACTTACTGCCCAAGGAAATATTTTCTTGATTATTTTTTTCATAATGTTTCCTTCCTTTACTTATTAAAGCCATTATATATTTTAAAGATTTCAATTATTCAAAGACATGTCTAAGATATTTTAAATAATTGTTACAAAAGAACTAATTTCGTAAAAATTTAGTAAAAACTGAAATTCTTTTACCTTATTGTTTAATAAAACTTGATTTTGGGTTATAATAGATTCAAGTGAAATCAAGTATTTTAATTACATGGAGGCGAATATGAACAAAGAACAATTAGAACTAATAAAAAATGGTAAGGGATTTATTGCAGCTTTAGACCAAAGTGGTGGAAGTACTCCAAAAGCATTAAAAGCATATGGTGTTAACGAGGATGCTTATGAAAATGAGGAGCAAATGTTTGATTTAGTTCATGAAATGAGAACTAGAATAATAAAATCACCTGCATTTAACTCTGACAAAATCATAGGAGCTATCCTATTTGAGCAAACAATCGATAGAGAAATCGATGGAAAATACACTGGCGACTATTTATGGGAAGATAAGGGAATCGTTCCATTTCTGAAAGTCGATAAAGGTCTTGAAGAAGTTGCTAATGGAGTTCAGTTGATGAAACCTATTGACACTTTAGATGAACTTCTGAGAAGAGGAAACGAAAGACACATTTTTGGAACAAAGATGCGTGCAGTAATTCAAGAAGCTAACAAAGAAGGAATCAAAGCAGTTATTGACCAACAATTTGAAGTAGGACAACAAATTTTTGATGCAGGACTTATGCCTATTCTAGAGCCGGAAGTAGACATTAATAGCCCAACAAAAGCAGAGGCAGAAGCTATTATGAAAGAAGAAATTCTAAAACATCTGGATCAACTAGAAGGTGACACTGAAGTTATGCTAAAGGTTACTATTCCTACAGAAGATGATTTCTATAGAGAACTAATCGACCATGAAAGAGTAGTTAGAGTAGTAGCACTTTCAGGTGGATACTCTGTAGATGATGCCAACAGAAGACTTGCTAAAAACCCAGGTTTAATTGCTAGTTTCTCTAGAGCTTTAGTAGAAAATCTATATGCAGATCAAAGCGACGAAGAATTTAATGGATTAATGGAAAAATCTGTAAATGGAATTTACGAAGCGTCAATCATTTAAATCAATTAGCGTGGGTTAAAATAACTCACGCTTTTTTATATTAAAATTTATAGAGGTGTAAATATGTATGAATTGGGAATTATAGGTGTAGGAAACATGGGAGGTGCTATAGTTAGAGGAGCAATAAAATCTGGTTTAATAGCACCTAACAGTATAATAATTTATGAAAGAAATAAAGGAAAAGTTCGAGATATATTACAAAGAGGCGTATCCTACGCTGAATCTGAAGAGGATTTAGTTTTAAAATCCAAGAGATTGCTCTTAGCTATTCGTCCCCAAGGTTTTGAAGATTTAGCAAATAAAGTAAAAGATAAAATAAAAAAAGATACATTAATCATCTCTATAGCAGCGGGTGTAAGTATAGATGCTATGAATGATATATTTGGAGAAGATAACAAATATATTAGAGTTATGTCTAACACTCCTGCCACAATAGGAGAAGGAATGACTGCAATTTCACCAGAAAAGGGATTGGATTCTGATTCTATAGATTTTGCTTTTAACTTGTTTGAATCTGTAGGTAAAGTTATTATTTTGGATGAAAATAAGATAGCTTCATTCACAGGTTTTGTGGGTTGTATGCCGGCTTATCTCTTTATGCTGATAGAGTCTGCATCGGATGCAGCTGTAAGTCATGGATTTTCCAGAACTGAAATTTATCAGCTTATGAGTCAAGTAATGTTAGGATCAGCAAAATTAGTTCAAGAATCAGGAAAACATCCTGCGGAACTAAAAGATGAAGTAACATCTCCAGGAGGAAGTACGATAAAAGGCGTCTTAGTATTGGAAAAGGCTGGTTTTAGAAATGCCATTATCGAAGCGGTACACGAAGGAACTAAAGCATCAGAAAAATTAATATAAGGTGATTCTATGAAAAAAGTTTTAATATTTATAGCAGACGGTACAGAAGAAGTAGAAGTAATTACAGTTGTGGATTATTTAAGAAGAGCAGATATAGAAGTGGATTTAGTTTCTGTTATGGAAAAAAAAGAAATTACAGGTGCTCATAATATTAAAATAGTAGCAGATAAATTAATAGACGAAGTAAAATCCCAAGATTATGATGCAGTCTATGCACCAGGAGGACTTCCGGGAGCATATCACATTAGAGACAATAAAACTGCTATTTCAATTTTCCAAGAAATGGCAGAGGCACAAAAAATAACATCAGCTCTATGTGCAGCTCCAATAGTGTTAGACGAAGCGGGTTTATTAAAAGATAAGGATTTTACATGCTATCCAGGGTTTGAAAAAAATATCGGAAATGGAAATCATAAAGAAGATATTACTGTAAAAGATGGAAAAGTTCTCACAGGCAGAGGACCAGCAATAGCAGCGAGTTTAGCTTTTGATTTAATTGAAGAACTAGTTAGCAAAGAAAAAAGAGTAGAAGTGGAAGAGGGCACACTTTTTGCACTTTTAATGGAACAAAAATAAAATAATTCCAGAGGTGAATGATTTGGATTTTGAGTTACTGAATAAAAAAGTTGAAGAGATCGTTTCTAGTAGTGATAAATATAAAACTGAAGGAAATGTAGCCACATACATTCCTGAACTTGCAAATGTAGATGAAGATAATTTTGGGTTGGCTATCGTAACAGTTGACGGTAAAGTTATATTATCTGGAGATACGGATTTGAGGTTTTCTATCCAATCTATTTCAAAAGTAATATCTTTTATTATGGCTATGGAAGATAACGGAAAAGATTTTGTCCTTGAAAAAGTTGGAACAGAATCTAGTCCCTTTGCTTTTAACGATGTGAGAACAATTACCACAAAAGCAGCAAATCCCTTTGTAAATGCTGGAGCAATTACGACTACATCTTTAATTAAAGGAAACGATACAGAAGAAAAATTCCAGAGATTTATGGATAAAATAAAACTTTTAAGTGGCGATGAAGAAGTAGCTTTTATGGAAAAAGTTTACAATTCAGAAATGGAAACTACAGATAGCAATAGAGCGCTTTTCTATTTACTTCGAGGCAAGGGAGTTTTTGATGTAGAAGTAGAAGACGGATTAAATCGATATATTGCCGGATGTTCAATAGGAGTAAATGCGAAGAATCTTGCTCAAATAGCAGCAGTTTTGGCAAATGGTGGAAAGTGTATCAAAACAGGAAAAGAATTAATTGATAAAGATATAGTTCGAACTACTTTGGCTTTAATGTCCACTTCAGGAATGTATGAAGAAAGTGGAAAATACCAAATGACCATAGGTTTTCCATTAAAAAGTGGAGTAGGCGGAGGAATAATGGGAGTAGTTCCAGGACAGTTTGGAATTTGCACATATTCTCCAAGGCTAGATCCAACGGGAAATAGCTTAAGGGGCGGAATTGTTTTAGAAGAACTATCAAAAGAATTGGGACTGAGTTTATTTGAATAATAGAGAAAGAGAAAGCTGAAATTTTTGGCTTTCTCTTTTTAAACTAAAAAAACTTAACTACATCTACTAAATTTTTCAATAATGCTACTACGCTCCATGCAGTAATTACGCTAGATTTTGGATTATTTAAATCTTTTTTAGCGGTAATTTCGATTGTGGCTTTTGCAACTTGACTTTCTAAAGAAATTTTGTGCGTATTACCCTTTGCCTCAGGAACGCTTATTAACTCGACTTGGGTATTTTCAACTCCTGAAACTGCTATGGAAGTGGCTACAGCTACGTTTACATTTTTCGGAAAACCTTTGATGGCTTCTTTTGCATTTCCTTGGAAGATAATCTCTTTATTGGATTTAGATAGAGTAATATTTTCTAAATAAGGTGCTCCATCCCAGCTTTTTGGAGATTTAGAAGTTTGAATTTTAGCTTGGGCACTTGAATCTAAAGCAAAAGTGCGCATTAAATCAAATCCGCCGATGGCACCTGATGCGACAAAGATTTCTGCTCCAGAGTTTATAGCAGCATTTTTAATTTCTTTATAAAAATTCTCATCTTCCAATGCACCTACGGAAACTATTATTAAATTTATTCCTTTATTTAATATTTCAATAGAATACTCTTTAATGGCAGATGCGCTGGCAAATTCTGCTACATAATCTGGCTTATCTAGAAATAATTCTTCTAAATTTCCATAAGTGTTATATCCAAGGCTTATAGCATCATTTCTTTTATCCTGATTTTTTATTAGAATTCCATTTATATCATAATCATTGACCAAATGAATTTTAAACAAATCTAAAAATATTTTACTTAAAGCACCATATCCAATCACTGCAATTTTCTTTTTCATAAATCCCTCCAAAATCTAATTATATATGTATGATATTTTATTTCTTCAGGATTTACAAGTTTGCAAAACAATAAATATTTAAAAAAATTC
>JAAYEN010000157.1 GCA_012728775.1 Tissierellia bacterium | reverse complement strand
TTTAATAAATGGGGAAAAGGATTTGGGGATTACTACTACTGAAAGTGGAATTATGATTCCTAGAAAATCTATTACAGCCATTATTGGAATATCAGATAAAAAGCAACCTCGGAGAAGACCGGGATGTGAAAATTGTAGATTATTTATGGAATGTGAATTTATTAAAAGAGGTGAAACTTGTGGATATGAAAAATAGAGTTGTTATATTAGATGGTGGAATGGGAACCATGCTTCAAAAAGCAGGTATGAAGGTAGGACAAATTCCAGAGTTATTAAATATTGAAAATCCCGAGATGATTATAGATGTTCATAAAAAATATATTCAAGCTGGTTCAGAAATCATTTACACTTGCACATTTGGAGCGAATAGGAAAAAATTACAAGGCTATAGCGTAGATGAAGTTGTAAATAAAGCCATTGAAAATGGAAAAATTGCAGTAGGAGATAAAAATGTAAAAATAGCTTTGGATATAGGACCTTTGGGCGAGATGCTAGAGCCCATGGGAACGTTAAAATTTGAAGAAGCCTATGATATTTTTAAAGAAATTGTAATTGCAGGTAAAGATGCAGACTTAATCGTAATTGAAACCATGACTGATTTGTACGAAGTTCGTGCTGCAGTTTTAGCTGCCAAAGAAAATAGCGATCTTCCAATATTTGTAACTATGAGTTTTGAAGAAGATGGTAGAACCTTTGCCGGAGTATCCATTGAAAGCTTTGTAAATTCCATTGGCGGGCTTGGAATAGATGCCATCGGGATAAATTGCTCCCTTGGGCCAATTCAAATGTATGATATGGTAAAAAAACTTACTACCATTACAGATTTGGATATAATAATTAAACCAAATGCAGGACTTCCTAGAATGGATGGAACTTATGACTTAGAAGCAAAAGGCTTTGCAGCAGGAATGGAAAAGATTTATTCTTTAGGGGTAAAATATCTAGGCGGTTGCTGTGGTACTGACGAAAAATATATTCAAGAATTAGGAAATCTAGTAAAAAATAAAAATATAATAAATAGAAAAATAAATAAAATTTATGGAACTTCATCGGGGACAAAATTTATTGAAGCAAATTCCCTTAAAATCGTAGGAGAAAGACTAAATCCTACAGGTAAAAAGAGATTTCAACAAGCCCTTAAAGATGAAGATATTTCCTATTTTATCACCCAGGCCATTGAGCAAGTAGATGGTGGAGCAGATATTTTAGATTTAAATGTAGGTTTTCCTGGAGTAGACGAAGGGAAAATGCAAGAAAAAATCATTAAAGGTATTCAATCTGTCTTGGATACGCCTATCCAAATTGACAGCACTAAGGCTGGTGCAATTGAAAAAGCTCTAAGAGTCTACAATGGAAAGGCTATAGTAAACTCAGTTAATGGTGAAGATGAAAAGCTAGATGAAATCCTGCCTTTGGTAAAAAAGTATAATGCTCAGGTAATAGGATTGGCTTTAGACGAAAAGGGAATTCCCGAGACAGCAAAAAAAAGATTGGAAATAGCAAGAAGGATTGTTAATCGAGCTGAAGAATATGGAATATCCAAAGAAGATATATATATCGATTGTCTAGCATTAACTGTATCATCCCAACCAGAAAGTGCCATGGAGACTCTAAAAGCTATCACTATGGTAAAAGAAGAACTAGGTGTTAAGACAGCTTTGGGAGTTTCTAATATTAGTTTCGGTTTGCCGGGAAGAGAGCTGATAAATCAAAGCTTTTTGACTATGGCTATGTATGCAGGATTGGATTTAGCAATAATAAATCCAAATTCCAAGGCGATGATGGATGCTGTACGAGCTTTTAAAGTTTTAAACAATCAAGAAAATGCTACAGAGAATTTTATAAAAATCTATGGGGATATGAAAGAAGAAAAACCTACAATCCAATCAGGTGAATACGACATAGCTACCGCTATCTCCAAAGGATTAGATAAAGTTGTTAAAGAAAAAGTTCTTGAATTACTAAATACCATGGAAGAATTGGAAATTGTAGATAAGGAATTAATTCCTGCCTTGGATAAAGTGGGAGAAGACTATGAAGAGGGAAGAATATTTTTGCCTCAATTAATTAAATCTGCTAATTCTGCCCAAGCTGGTTTCGAAGTGATAAAGGATTCTATTGCCAAAAAAGGTAGGAATTCCATTTCTAAAGGAGATATAATAGTCGCCACTGTTAAGGGGGATGTTCACGATATTGGAAAAAATATCGCTAGAGTAATTCTTGAAAACTATGGATACAATGTAATAGATTTAGGAAAAGATGTGGAAATAAGCGATGTAGTAGATACAGCAATAAAAAATAATATAAAATTAGTAGGTTTAAGCGCCCTTATGACTACGACTTTAGATAATATGAAAGAGACAATTGTTCAATTGAGAAAAGAGATTCCCGACGTTGTGATAATGGTTGGTGGTGCAGTTTTGACAGAAGAATATAGCAAAGAAATAGATGCAAATTATTATTTAAAAGACGCAAAAGTTAATGTATCTATAGCTAGAAAATTTTTTGGAGGATTAGATGACAAACAATAATAAATTTAAATTTCCTTTACTATTCGATGGAGGAATGGGAACTTATTATCCAGTAAAATCTTCTAAACCATTGCCAGAATGTGAAATAGCTAATCTTTTTGATGCCCAAACTATTTTGGAAATCCACAAAGAATACGTAAACGCTGGAGCAAAAGCTATAAAGACAAATACATTCCAAGCCAATAAAAGAGCTTTGACAGCAGAATTTGATGTGGTAGAAAATGTTATTAAAGCCGGAATTCAACTAGCTAGAGAAGCAGTCCAAGGTACTGATACAATTGTGTTTGGAAATATTGGGCAAATTGGTGCAGATGAAATAACTAATTTTGAAGAATATAAGGAAATTATAGACGTTTTCTTAGAAGAAGGAATTGAAGATTTTTTAATTGAAACATTTTCATCTTTGGATTCGATTCCAAAAATGGCTAAATATATAAAGGAAAAAGCACCCAATGGATTTGTTATAACTTCTTTTTCTATAAGTTCTGATGGACAGACTAGATACGGAGAGATTGGAGAAAATCTTTTACATGAAGCAGCAGAATGTGAATTTATCGATGCTATAGGTTTTAACTGTGTTTCAGGTCCCCTTCATTTAAGAGAATATTTAGAAAAAATAGACTTACCAGAAAAATTAATATCAGTAATGCCCAACGCAGGATATCCGACAGTTATCAACGGAAGAACATTTTATTCCAATGACAAAGATTATTTCGCCAATGCGACGTTGAGACTTTTAGATTATGGAGTAAATATAATCGGGGGATGCTGCGGAACTACGCCTGAATTTATAAAAACTATTTCAGATAAGCTAAATGACTATCATGTTCCGAGGGAACCTAGAAAAAAGGTAAAGGAATTAAAATTAGAAAATCCTTACGCAGAAAATCTATTTAGGAATAAATTGGAAAATGGAAATAAACCAATTGCAGTAGAGTATGATCCTCCGCAGAATTTGGATATGGATAAATATATTGAAAATGTAAAAATCTTAGACAAGGCTGGAGCAGATGCCATTACCATTGCAGATTGTCCAGTAGCGAGAGTAAGAGTAGATGCTAGTTTCACAGCTTATAAAATAAAAAACGAAGTGGGAATCGACCCAATCGTCCATATGACTTGTAGAGATAGAAATATAAATGCAACAAAAGCCCTACTCTTGGGACTTAATATTGAAAATATTTTGAATGTAATACTAATTACTGGAGACCCCATTCCTACGGCTGAAAGAGATGAAGTGAAGAGTGTATTCCAATTTAATTCTACAAAACTTGCGAATTTTGTAGTAGATATGAATAGAAATATTTTCACAAATAAAATTAATATCGGCGGAGCGCTTAATATAAATGCTAGAAACTTTGACATTGAACTTCAAAGGGCTAAGAAAAAGGAAGAAGCAGGAGTTAATGTCTTTTATACACAGCCCGTTATTTCTCATATAGCAGTGGAAAATATAAAAAAAGCAAGAGCAAAATTAAAAGGTTTTATTATGGGAGGATTAATGCCAGTAGTATCTCATAGGAATGCGGTATTTATGGATGCAGAAATTTCTGGAATAAATGTAGAACAAAATGTCATAGATAGATATGAAGGTGTAGATAAAGAAACTGCAGACAAACTGGCTGTAGAAATTGCTACGTATTTTGGAGAAAAAATTAAGGATTATATTGATGGCTATTATATTATAACTCCTTTTAATAGAGTTGATCTAGTGACAAAAGTAATTGAAAACATAGAGCAGTAGTGAAAGTTTTAGATTGAGTTTTATGTGAAACTTATAGGGAAATACTTTAATAAAAAAATTATGTAGTATAATATTATATATGAATTGCAAAAAATGGCTAGTTTTCTAGTCCTTTTTTGTTGGATTAAACTTTAGGGAGGAAAAATTGAAAAGTGAAAACAAATTAGGAACAGGAGATGTTAAGAAGTTATTTTTATCCATGGCCTTTCCAGCTATAATAGGGCAATTGGTCTCTTTGTTATATAATTTAGTCGATAGAATTTATATCGGTCATATACCAGAAATCGGCGGAGATGCTTTGGCGGGAGTTGGAGTTACTGCTCCTATAATTATAATAATTTCAGCTTTTGCATATCTTATTGGAGCAGGAGGTGCACCCCTTGCATCTATTAAAATGGGACAAGGTAAGAAAGAAGAAGCAGAAAAAATAATGGGAAATGCATTTTTCTCTTTGGTTATACTTTCTTTTGCAATTATGGTTTTTATATTAATATTTATGGACGAAATTCTCTATCTCTTCGGAGTAAGTGATGTCACTTATCAATACGCCAAGGATTATCTAACGATTTACACATTAGGATCTACTTTTGTTATGATAACTCTAGGAATGAATTCGTTTATTACAGCCCAAGGATTTGCAAAAATTGCTATGCTAACTGTATCCATAGGTGCGATTATAAATATAATACTAGATCCTATATTAATATTTGCTCTGAATATGAATGTAAGAGGAGCAGCTCTAGCGACCATTATTTCCCAGGGAATTTCAGCTCTTTGGGTTATGAGATTTATGACAGGAAAAGAAACTAATTTAAAATTGAAAAAAGAAAACTTTAAATTAGAAAAAAATATAATGTCAAAGACAATACAGTTGGGGATGTCTCCTTTTGTAATGAATGTGACAGAATCTTTTATTATGATAGCATTTAATACTAGCTTGCTAAAATATGTAGGTGACTCTGCGGTGGGAGCTATGACCATAATGTCTTCTTGTATGATGATGTTATTTTTACCTTTATCTGGATTAACCCAAGGAGCCCAGCCGATTTTAAGCTATAACTTCGGGGCTAGAAATAGGGATAGAGTTCAAAAAACTTTTAAAATCCTCTTAATTGCTTGTTTTGGATATGCGTCTACACTTTGGGCATTATTTCAACTATTTCCAGGATTTTTTGCTAGATTTTTTACATCAAATCCTGAAATTATTCAACTTGCCTCTAAAGGACTTAGAATATATATGGCAGGCGCTTTTGCCATGGGAGTTCAAATAGCGTGTCAGCAAACATTTATTTCAATGGGAAATGCAAGAACTTCATTATTTTTAGCTGTTCTAAGAAAAATTATATTACTCCTTCCACTAATCTACATTTTGCCTAGATTTATAGAAGACAAATTCTTCGCAATTATTTTAGCAGAACCCATTTCAGATATTATAGCCTCAACAGTAACAGGAATTGTATTTTATTTTGGTTTTAGAGAAGTAATGAGCCAAATGACTTCCAATGAGGAAAAATCTTAAAGTTTTTAGTGCTGTCTTGACTAAAAAGTAGATATGGTGTTAAATGAAAAAGGGTATATAAAATAATAAATAAAACGAGGAGTGATTTGCAAAAATGAATTTAGAAAATGTAAAGAACGTGGACATTGATGTATTTAATGCGTTGGAAAATGAATTAGGAAGACAACGAGAGGAAATAGAGCTTATCGCATCAGAGAACTTTGTATCCGAAGCAGTAATGGAAGCTATGGGAACTATATTTACTAATAAATATGCAGAAGGATATCCAGGAAGAAGATATTATGCTGGATGTGAAAATGCTGATATAGTTGAAGATTTAGCTAGGGATAGACTGTGCGAGTTATTCGAAGCAGACCACGCAAATGTTCAACCTCACTCAGGAGCTAATGCTAACTTAGCTGTTTATACAGCAGTTTTAAAACCTGGGGATACTGTACTAGGAATGAATCTTTCTGAAGGCGGACATTTAACCCATGGTAGCCCTGTTAATGCATCAGGAATTCTTTACAACTTCATAGCTTATGGAGTAGACGAAGAAAATGAAATGATAGACTATGACGAGTTAGAAAGAATTGCTAAAGAAAACAAACCTAAAATGATAGTCGCAGGGGCTTCTGCATATCCTAGAACAATAGACTTCGAAAGAATTGGAAAAATTGCAAAGGATATAGAAGCCTACTTTATGGTAGACATGGCTCATATTGCAGGTTTGGTAGCTACAGGACTTCATCCTAGTCCAGTACCTCATGCAGATTTTGTTACTACAACAACTCATAAAACGTTGAGAGGACCTAGGGGTGGAGCTATTCTTTGTAAAGAAGAGTATGCTAAAATCATAGACAAAGCAGTTTTCCCAGGACTTCAAGGGGGACCATTGGTTCACGTAATCGCAGCCAAAGCAGTGTCTTTCAAAGAAGCATTACAACCTGAATTTAAAGAGTATAGCGAACAAGTAATTAAAAATGCAAAAGCTATGGGAGAGGTTTTAAGCGAAGGTGGAGTTAGACTTGTATCAGGAGGAACTGACAATCATCTATTATTACTAGATGTAAGAAATCTAGGACTAACTGGGAAACAAGCAGAAGCTATGCTTAAGGAAGTTCATATTACAACCAACAAAAACACAATTCCTAAAGATCCAGAATCACCATTTGTAACTTCAGGGGTTAGAATCGGAACACCTGCGATTACTACTAGAGGACTTAAAGAAGATGATGTAAGAGAGGTTGCAAAACTGATGGTGGAAACTCTTAGCGAAAAGAGAAGTGTTGAAGAAATCAGAGAAGATGTATTAAATTTATTAAAGAAATTTCCGCTTTATAAAAAATTTAAATAATAAAAATTCCCTTGGAAAAAATTATTCCAAGGGATAAATTTTGCTTATATTTCAGTTGAATCGAATAATACAGAACCATCTTTTATTAGTAAAAGAGTACTTCTATCATCCTTAGGGTCGATAACATGAAGTTCAATTCCAGGTTCTACAGTTTCAGCTAAAGTTTCAGAAGTCTTGATTAAATCGTATTTAAAAGATTCCCAAAATTCGTTAAAATTTTCTTTATGTTCATCTTCAAGACGACTTGTTACCATTGTTCTAGTGTCACCTTTAAAATTCAAATAAAAGGCACCATCTCTATATTCTGTATTGGCATGTTCATCGTATTGATTTTGTATATTTTTTTCATTAGTTGCTATGACATCTTGGGCATCTGTACCTTCATCTTCAGTAGTTTCTGGTTCGGTTTCGATATCTGTTGGTGGTGCGTTTAGATTATCTTCATCATTTACTCCATTGACTACATTAGGCACTGATGGTTCATTATTTGTTGTTTGAGTCGTGTTTGTATTATTGTTTACATTTTCTTCTTCAATATTTTTTTTATTTGAACATCTTGTAAAAATAAATACAAGTATTAAAACAATAATAAGTACAGCTACAACTCTTCTAATTAAGTAAACTTGTTTCATATCGGATTTAGAATTTCTTTTCCTTGACATAAGTGTTAACCTCCTACATTAATGCTATTATATCATACTACAACTGGAAGATGGAAAAGTATTTAGTATGAAATGTATGTGATAGTAATAAAAAAGTAGAAATATTCAATTTGAATTCAACGTCATCAAGGTGTAAAATATAACAAATATATAAAAAGGTGTCAGATATGGAAGAAAAAACAAATGTAATGAGAATAATTGAACAAAGAAAAATTGAGTACAATAGCCACGATTACTCAGGTACTGGAGCAGTTAGTGGTATAGAAGTAGCAGAAGCTTTAAATGAAAATCCTGAAAATGTTTTTAAAACTCTAGTTACAGTTGGAAAATCAGGAGAGCATTTCGTTTTTGTTGTTCCTGTAAATGGAGAACTGGATTTGAAAAAGGCAGCTAAAACAGTAGGTGAAAAGAAAATTGAAATGATAAAATCTAAAGATTTACTACCCTTGACAGGCTACGTCCACGGAGGATGCTCCCCCATAGGCATGAAAAAAAGTTTTAAAACAATAATTAACGAATCCGCTAAAGATAAAGAAAAAATATTTTTTAGTGCTGGAAAAATAGGATGCCAGATTGAAATGAAGGTGGAGGATTTAGGAAAAATTATTAATATAAAATTTGCAGATATTTTGGAATAGGAAATAGATAATTTGCATCCTTATTAAGAGAAAACTTGATAGGGATGTTTTTCTATATTAATTTGGATAAATTGCACAAATAAATTTTATACGTAGTATAATGTATATAAATTAACAAGTAACGCAAAGGGGAGGAAAAATTGTTTAAAATAATCGGAAAAAAATGTATAGCACCTGATAGATACTCTATGATTATAGAAGCACCTGAAGTTTCCAGAACGTGTCTTCCTGGACAATTTGTTATTCTTATTGTAGAAGAAAATGGTGAAAGAATTCCACTTACTATTTGTGATAATGATCCTCAAAAAGGTGAAATTACTTTGGTCTTTGAAGCCATTGGTCTAACAACTAAAAAATTAGCTAATAAAGAATCAGGGGAGTATATATTACATTTGGTAGGACCTTTAGGACTTCCATCTAAGTTTGTAAATGAAGATATAGAATTACTAAGAAATGAGCATTTGCTTTTAGTAGGAGGAGGCTTGGGAGCAGCTACTCTTATACCTCAAGCAAAATGGCTTAAAGAAAATAAAGTGCCCTTTGATGTGCTATTAGGTTCTAGATCCAAAGAATTTATCGTTTTGGAAGAAGAATTTAGAAAACTAGCAGATAATCTTTATATAGTTACAGACGATGGTAGCTATGGATTTCATGGATTGACGCCAGAGGGATTGGAAGTTTTGGTTAAAGAAAAGGATAAGTTTTATGATCTTTGTGTAATAATTGGTCCTATGGCAATGATGAAATATACTGCATTGATGACTAAAAAACTCAATATTCCCAGCGTTGTTTCTATGAATACGATAATGGTAGATGGAACAGGAATGTGTGGCGCTTGCAGAGTTGTAGTAGATGGAAAAACTAAATTTGCCTGTGTGGATGGTCCAGAATTTGACGCACATTTAGTAGATTTTGACGCAACATTACTACGACAAGGTCAATACAAACGTTTAGAAGTTAAAGCTCATCATGATTATTGCGATTTAATGGAAGGAATGAAAGATGGATAGGTTTAAAAGGGTAGAAATTTCTTATCAGGAGCCTAAAAAAAGAATCCAAAACTTTGATGAAGTTTGTTTAGGATATACAAGTGAAGAAGCAATTCAAGAAGCAAAGCGTTGCATACAGTGTAAAAATCCAACTTGCGTAGATATGTGTCCAGTAAGAATTGACATACCAAGATTTATTAAAAATATTGCTGAAAATGAATTTGAAGAAGCTTCTAAAACTTTATCAAAGTATACAAATCTTCCAGCTGTTTGTGGACGAGTTTGTCCTCAAGAAGAACAATGCGAGTCCACTTGTATTCTTGGGAAAAAAGGTGATCCAATTGCAATAGGAAAATTAGAAAGATTTGCTGCTGATTTTGGATTGGAAAAGGAATTAACCTTTGATGAAGTTGCAGAAAAAAATCACCACAAAGTAGCGGTTATAGGTTCAGGACCAGCAGGAATCACTTGCGCAGGGGAACTTGCTAAAAAAGGGTACGAAGTGACGATGTTCGAAGCGTTACACAGACCTGGAGGAGTTTTGGAATACGGAATTCCGGAATTTAGATTGCCAAAAGATAAGATTGTAAAAAAAGAAATAGATAATTTAAAAAGATTAGGTGTAGAGATTAAAGTTAATACAGTAATAGGCAGAACTATTACTATTGATCAGCTAAAACAAGAAGAATACGTAGCTTTCTTTTTAGGTTCTGGTGCAGGTAGTCCGTTATTTTTAAATATTCCAGGAGAAAATTTAAACGGAGTCTATTCAGCTAATGAATATTTGACTAGAAATAATTTGATGAAAGCATATCTTGAAGAATCAGATACTCCCATTAGAGTAGGAAAAAATGTCGTAGTCATCGGCGGCGGAAACGTGGCAATGGACGCAGCTAGAACAGCCAGAAGATATGGCTCCAACGTCACAGTAGTATACAGAAGGACAAAAGCAGAACTTCCAGCAAGAGATGAAGAAATAGAAAACGCCATTGAAGAAGGCATAAATTTTAATTACTTGTCAACTCCATTAGAAATAATCGGAAACGAAATTGGAGAAGTGGAAAAAATTAAACTTGTGAGAATGAAACTAGGAAGACCAGACGAATCAGGAAGGAGAAGGCCAATTCCAGACCCGAAAGCCACATATGAGATTTCAGCAGATATGGTTATAATAGCTCTTGGAACAAATCCCAATCCCTTAATACCTGATACAACAGCTAATCTGGGAATAGATTCTCAAAACAAAATAATCGTAGACGAAAAATACGAAACTACCCTAGAAGGAATTTTCGCCGGAGGAGATATAGTAACAGGATCCGCCACTGTCATTTTAGCTATGGGTGCAGGAAAAATGGCAGCAGAAGAAATCGATAAGTATATTAAGGAAAAATATGATTAAATAAAAAATCTGGTCGACTATAAAGACGACCAGATTTTTATACTATTCTATTTTGTGAAATTCCGTCTTGGAATTTTTTTAAATTATCAACGGCGGTTTTTAGGATTCTATCTATAGCTTCTTTCGCAAGCCATGCCATGTGAGGGGTGATAATAATATTTTTTGCATTTAAAAGTGGATTGTTTTCTTCTATTGGCTCAATACTTACTGTATCTATGCCAGCTCCCGCAATTTCATTATTATTCAAGGCATGTGCTAAATCGGCTTCATTAACAAGACCGCCTCTGGACATATTTAGAAGATAAGCTGTTGGTTTCATTTTTTCTAAGAAAGTCTTGTTGACCATTTGGTAATTATCTTCATTTAAATTACAATGTAGGGATATAAAATCAGATTTTTCTAATAAATTATCCAATGAGACAAATTCAATTCCATTTTCTAGTCTATGATCATTATTTCTATCTAAAACTAAGATATTCATTTTAAATGCTTTGGCAATTTCAGAAACTCTTTTTCCGATTTTTCCAAATCCAACAATGCCTAAAGTTTTGCCATTTAAATCAAATTGTGGAGTTAAATTAAAACAAAAGCTATTTTTTTCTTTCCAAATTCCATCTTTAACGGCCTGATAGTGGAGTTCATATCTTCTTGCTAGGGTAAGCATAATCCCAAATGTAAATTCAGCTACTGTGTCTGTTCCATAAGATGGAACATTGGAAACTGCAATACCTTTTTCTTTTGCGTATTCTACGTCTACTACATTATATCCTGTGGCCACAACACCAATATACTTTAAATTTTTTGCAGCATCTAATTCATTTTTCCCAAGAATTACTTTATTTGTAATAATGGCATTGGCGTCTTTTATTCTATCAATAGTTTCTTCAGGTTTTGTATTGTCATATTTAATTACATCATCAAAAACGTCAAATACAGACCACTGCTTCTCTGTAATTATGTGATTTAACATATCTAGAATTACTAACTTCATTTAACCTCCTCCTTGGTTATCCCATTATTCCTACAATAATTGGCAAAACTATTGCGGTAATTATTCCTGCTATTGCAATGGATAATCCACTAAGTGCGCCTTCTACTTCTCCCATTTCGATGGCTTTTGCGGTTCCGGATGCGTGGCTGGTAGTTCCAATTGCTACGCCTTTTGCTACAGGATTTTCTATTCTAAAAAACTTTAATATACTAGGACTAAAAACTGCACCCAAAATTCCTCTAAAAGAGATGGATATTGATACAATTGCTCCTAAGCCGCCGATTTGCTCCGTTAAGGGTATTGCAATTGCTGTAGTTATAGATTGAGATACTAAAGACAGTTTAAGTTGCTCGCTTATTCCAAATAGGTTAGCTAAAAGAATTACACTTACTATTGCCGTTATTGCTCCTGCAAAAATTCCTACTAAAACTGGAATTAGATTTTTCTTTAAAGTTTCTATATTTTTATAGAGCGGGATTATCAATGAAACTGTGGCTGGAGCCACAAAAAACGTAACGTAATTTGCTCCTATTTTATATTCTTCGTAGCTGATTCCTGTGATTTTCATTAACACAATACAAGTAATGATTCCTACAAGCATGGGGTTTAAAATTGGATTTTTAAATTTTTTGGATAGCCACATCCCTAGCAGGTACCCTACAAGTGTGAACATAACTCCATAATAAGGACTATTAATCATTTTTCATCACCTTTTGAATTAAGGAAACTACCATTCCTGTAACTCCCATTGTTATAAACATAGAAATAGATACTATTGCCACAAATTTAAATAAATCCGCTTGTATAAGTCCGTATACATTTACAATTGCTACACTTGGTGGTATTAAGAAAAATTGAATATTATCTAGCAATCCACCACTTACAATTGATACATCTTTTACTTTTACAATTCTAAGACTTAATGCAATAAAAAAATAAATCATCCCATAGACCGTATCGGGTATGGGAAAGTTTATAAATAACTTGGTGATACTTCCCAGAAGTAGACATAAAAATATAATTCCAAATTCTTTAATAATCTTCAAATCCTATCCTCCCAAAATTCTTTGAAATTAATAATATAATACCAAAAAAGTTGATATTAAGCTATTTTATTAATAATATATAGAACTGTAACCTTTTAGATTGTTAGATTGAATTTATAATATGTTTTATGTGATTTGCAAATTTCTTTGTATAATGTAAAATACCATTAGAGAGGTTATTATGTTTTTTATATTTGGAATCAATACTAAACAAGAGAAATTGGATTTTGATGAACTAAAGATATGCAAAGTATGTGGCTCTTATGGTCGTTATGAAGTTTATTTGGAGTACACTGCTTTGAGTTTATTTTTTATTCCCGTTTTTAAATGGGGGAAGAAATATTTTGTAAAGGCCAGTTGTTGTGGGAGCATCTTTCAGATTTCAGATGAGTTGGGAAG
>JAAYEN010000322.1 GCA_012728775.1 Tissierellia bacterium | reverse complement strand
TTTCATAACCAAGAATTCTTTTTACTAACGCTCTTCCTCTTAAGCTAATAATAGGTCTAGTAGTATCTACTACTAAGAAATCTCTTTTTTCTTCTATGACGTTACCATCAAGGTCTTCTGCCTTGAATCTAACTTCATAAGTACCTAGTACTTGATTATTGATGCTATGAGTAATATCTACTTTTAACTCATTTCCGTTTGCATCTTTAGCAACAGCTTTAAACTCAGGTATTTCATCAAAAACCTCGATTGAAAACTGACCATCAACATCAAGGCTAGGTTTTCCTAATTGAATACCTTCAACATCTCCTGATGGGTTAGCAGAAGCAAACATTATCAAGCTCATAAGTAGGAATATCAGCATCGCAAATATTTTTTTCTTATTTCTTCTCATCTTTCTTAATCCTTTCTAATTATTTAATTCTTTGTTTAACAAAGATTGGAGCGAAATCTACTCCAGTTGGTAATGATTTACGATCGTATCTATATATTCTGTATCCTAAACCAATACACTCATCTACTTTTCCATCATCATACTTATGAGTTTTTTCTTTTAGACAAAAGATTGGTTCTTTACTTCTTTGAACTTGAACAAAGTCCACGACCCACACTGTTAATAACACAGCAAAAACCACCCAAAAAGCAACATTAAGTATTTTTTTGACCATTAAATAATCACACCTCTTTCTTTAATTGACAAATATTATAATTTGATATTGAGAAACCGTTAATGTTTTAAAATAAATATTAGCTTTATTTACTTTAATTCAATTATTTTTATTGTCTCAATTTGTCTCTTTAATTATATTACACAAAATATATTAATACAATGGAAAAAGCAGATTTTTGAAATTTTATATGATTGGTAAGTGATAATGTCTTAAGTATTGGTAAGGGAAAATGTCCCGAAAAATATTCCCAGTGTTATATAATAGTTCACCGAGGTGATCTATTCATGAGAAAGGTAAATTTAAGAATGAATGAACAAGAAAAATTTGAATTAATTAAGGAATTAGTTTATCACGGAGGTAACAAAAAACGTGTTGCGCTACGACTCGGTATAACGATAAGACAAGTTAATCGATTAATTATTGTATATAAAAAGCAAGGAAAGGAAGGTTTTATTCACGGTAACCGAGATATAAAACCAGCCAACTCTTTTTCCAAAGACCTTGCTGAAGACATCATACTACTTTATACAGGTAAATATCAAGGGTTTAATTTTACGCATTTTCACGAGTTCCTTGTTGAATACGAAGGAATAAATGTTTCAAGAAAGACTGTTTATAATATATTGACCGAAAACAATATACTCTCTCCTAAAGCAAACAGGAAAACTAGACGAGCATATATTAAGGCGAGATTAATGGAAGAAAACAAACTAAGTGATAAATCTGACGAGGAAATTGATGAAATAGTGGATTATGAAATCGCTCTTGAGGATTCTCACCCTAGAGGTGAAAAGCCAAAATATTTTGGAGAGGTAATTGAAATGGATGCCTCCAACCATTTATGGTTTGGTTCTAAAAAGACGCACCTTCATTTAGCTGTAGATAAAGCGACAAACACTGTTTTAGGAGGTTTTTTCCACCATCAAGAAACGTTACATGGTTATTACAATGTTTTCAAACAAATTCTCGAAAACTATGGAATACCAAATCAATTTACTACTGATAACAGGACAGTATTTAATTACGAGAGGATCAACCCAAGTAAAAGAACATCTGATAAAGATGTTTTAACTCAATTTGGTTATGCATGTAAGATTTTAGGCGTAAGCCTAAAAACAACTAGCATCCCTCAAGCCAAAGGCTTAATAGAAAGAACTAATGGTACATTCCAGGATCGATTAGTAAATGAATTAAAACTATACGGTATTAATGATATTGAAAAAGCTAACGATTATTTATTAAATACTTTTATTCCAAGGCACAACAAAAGGTTTGCACTAGATTACAAAAGTTTTGAATCTGTTATGAGTGAATCTCCTTCAGAAGAAAAAATTAATTATACACTAGCCACTCTAACAGCAAGAAAAATAGACAACGGCAACTCAATTAAATTCAAAAACAAATACTATCAAACATATAGAGAAAACCAATTAATATGTCTAACACCAAGAGTAGAAGGATTAGTAATAGAGGCTTTTGATGGAAATTTAGTATTATCCATCAACGAAAAGATATATGAATTAAAAGAATTATCCAGAAACGAAAGATTTTCTGAAGAGTTTGACAAAAAACCAGAACCGGTCAAAGAAAAGAAAAAATATAT
>JAAYEN010000054.1 GCA_012728775.1 Tissierellia bacterium | reverse complement strand
TAGAAATGGGGATAAACTTAGGCCTTGGTACAGATGGAGCATCTTCAAATAATAATTTAAACTTTATGGAAGAAATTCATTTGGCTACTATGGTAAATAAGGGATATAATTTTGACCCGGGATTTATGTCAACTAAAGAAATTTTGAAAATGGCTACTATAAATGGAGCGAAATCCCAAGGCAGAGAAAATTGTGGCTCATTAAAAATGGGAAATCAAGCCGATTTTATAGTTGTAGATATGAATAAATCTCACCTTCAACCAATATATGATTACTTAGGAAATATTATTTACTCTGCCCAAGCATCGGATATTTGTTTAAGTGTAGTTGATGGAGAAATTATATACAAAGATGGAGAATTAACAAATATAGACGAAGAAAAAGTTATATACCAATGTAACAAGAGTAGGGATAGAATATTATCAGAACTTTAAGGAGGGATTTAATTGGAAAGATACGATCAAGACTTGGCCTTTATGCTTCAATACGAGAATGTAGCTTGGTACGAAGATGGGAAGGTTAGGATATTAGATAGAAGAATATATCCTACGGAGGTAAAATTTGTAGAATGTACCACCCATGAAGAAGTGGCTCAAGCCATAGCCGATATGGTAACCCAAAGTGCAGGACCTTATACTGCGGCAGGGATGGGAATGGCTCTGGCAGGATATGAGTGTAGAAATATGAATGAAGCTGACCAAAGAAAATACTTGGAAAAAGCTGCTCACACTCTTTCCAATGCTAGGCCTACTACAGCAAAGCGAATGGAATTGGTAACGAGTGGAGCTTTAGGATATGCATATAAAGCCATGGACGAAGGAAAAGATATTGCAGAAGCAATGTTTCAAAGCACGATAGATTCTCTAAACCGTAGATATTCTACTATGGAAATCGTAGGGGAAAATTTAGCATCACTATTTCCTAAAAAAGGAACAATTATGACCCAATGTTTTGGTGAAACCATAGTAGGCATGATGCTTAGAGCTGCTAAAAAATTTGAAAAAGATATTAAACTCTTTGTTCCAGAAACTAGACCTTATTTCCAAGGAGCTAGACTGACAGCCAGTGTAGCCCAAGGACAAGGCTTTGATACAACTGTTATAACAGATAATATGCCAGCCTTTGTCATGAGTACGAATAAAATAGACTTATTTACTTCTGCTGCAGATGCTATTTGCATGGATGGATATGTGGTGAATAAAGTGGGGACTTATCAAATAGCCATAGCAGCTAAATATCATGGAGTTCCTTATTTTGTATCAGGGATTCCCGATAGAGTTCACGATACTATCGACACAGTTACTATAGAATATAGAGATCCAAAATTAGTATTGGAAGCTAGGGGAATTAAAAATACTTTGGAAGGTGTAAAAGGATATTATCCGTCCTTTGATATAACTCCTCCTCATTTAGTAAGCGGAGTTGTAACTGACAAGGGGATATTTGTGCCCTATGATTTAGAAAAATATTTTGAAAGTGAAAACGAAGGATTTTATTCCGTAACGATATAGGTGAAGACATGCTTTTATTAAAAGAAAGAGAATTGATACAAGAATACGGAAAGAAATTGATAACTAGCGGTTTAACTACTGGATCTGGAGGAAATATCAGCATTTTTAACAGAGAAGAAGGTTTAATCGCCATAACTCCCAGTGGAATGGATTATTTTGAAATTGAACTAGAAGATATTTTGGTAATGAATATCCAAGGTGAAATAATTCAAGGAGAAAGAAAAGCTTCTAGCGAAAC
>JAAYEN010000315.1 GCA_012728775.1 Tissierellia bacterium | reverse complement strand
GTTTGTTGTTAGAAATTTCAATGAAAAATTCAATTGGTTTAATGTAAATCAAACTTTACTGGATAGCATGTCAGACATATCTCTAGGAATATTTCTATCCATGGCTATGATATCTCTTAAGCTTTGGGAATTATTTGAACTTGCAATTCCACTATTAATTATTTTAAGTGTACTTCTAGCATTTACATTGATTTTTGTTTATTTTGTTGTGTTTACTATACTTGGGAAAGACTTCGATTCAGCTGTAATGTGTGCAGGCTTAATTGGACACGGTCTAGGCGCTACTCCAAATGCAATTGCTAATATGGAAAGTGTTTCAGAGAAATATGGCGTTTCTAGAGTTGCGTTTTTAATTGTACCGATTGTTGGTGGTTTTTTGCAAGATTTGTTTCTTGTACCTGTCAATGTATTTTTAATTAACTTATTTGGATGAATATACAATAATCTGTGAATATAAAATGGATTTTTAAAATTGTGGCTAAAATATAAAGAGGAGATATAGCAATGAAAAAAGAAAATAAAAGTCAAGGATTGTATACAGCGTACCCATTTTCAGGAATACCTACATTCATGAGAATGAAAAACATAAGAGACGAACAAGAATTTGAAGATGCTATTTTTGATATAGGAATCTTAGGTGTTCCCTTTGACGAAGGTATGCCTTTTCTTACTGGGACAAGGTTCGGGCCTAGAGCTATAAGGGAACAGTCTTTGAGATACAATAAAAGAGGTTATTATAATATAGATGAAGAAAAAGTTTTTCTTACTAAAGAGTTACAAGAAAATAGAATTGTAGATTTAGGAGATGTTAATATCATACCAACAGATATTGAAGGAAATCTCACTAGAATTACCGAGGCGGTAGAAAAAGCACTTTCAAAAAAAGCTCTTTTAGTAACGTTAGGTGGAGATCATTCCATTTCATATCCTGTCGTTAGAGGATTTGACGCATTGGGTGAGGACTTTCACGTAATACAATTCGATGCTCACCCTGATTATTCCGAGCCTAGTCCAGGATTTGAGTATACCAATTCACATCCATTTAGACATATTCGACAATTAAAACATGTGAAGAGCTTAACTCAAGTAGGTATTAGAAGTGTACGTGCATTTAATGTCCCAGATTCGATTGAAGATGGGAATCGTGTAGTTGGCATGAAAGAGTTTAGAGCAATTGGACCACAAGGCATATCTGAACTGGTTCCAAAAGGAGAAGCTTGTTATGTTAGTATTGATATAGACGCACTAGATTGTTCTTTAGTTCCTGGCTGTGTGTCTGCAGAACCCAACGGATTGATGTTTGATGAATTACGCGATTCATTGGCTGCTATTGCAAAACATTGTCGCGTAATTGGATTTGATTTAGTAGAAATAGCACCACCATTGGATGTCCCAACAAAAATTACGTCATTTATTGGCACTCAATTAATTGTAGAATTCCTTGGAAGAATATGTGATCAGACATACTGGAAAGAAAGATACAAAGATTAAGTAATAATGTTGATAAAGATATAAAATCTCAAAAATCAGTGCAAATTTAATTAATTGTACTGGTTTTTTCGTGTCCAAGATAGTCTATCTTTTAGTCTTTTGTTGTAGAATTTTTTTCAACCTCTATAGATTTGATATGATAATATAATAAGATAAAAAGAAATCGCAGTCAACTTACTTGGATTTAAAATGATTTGTATATCTAAAGCTTAAGGAGAATGCAATTACATAAAATAACTATGTTAGCGGTGAGATTTATATGGAAATAAGAAAAATCACAAAAGAAGATGCAGCAAAAGCTAGTCGCATTTATGCACTTAGTTGGAAAATTGCATATCGAAATATCGTTCCACAAAACTACCTAGATAGTCTTTCATTAGATAGATGGACTCCTTTTCTAAAAGATTCCCTCTTCGATGGATATGTTTTAATAGAAGACGGAGAGTATATAGCTACGACTTCTATTTCACCGGCGAGAGAAGAAGAGATGCAAGGGTGGGGCGAAATAATTTCACTTTACGTCTTGCCTGAATATTTTTACAAAGGTTATGGTAAAAAGCTCCTAGAATTTGCAGTGTCAGAATTAAAATCCCAAGGATTTAACGATACCTTTTTATGGGTGCTAGAAGAGAACCGACAAGGGAGAGATTTCTACGAAAGGAATAACTTTATTCCAAATGGCGACAAAACTATTATTAAAATAGATGGAAAAGAACTTGTGGAGATGAGATATGTTTATAATCAGAACACTAAGCCGTCTTACAAATAAGACGGTTTAAATTAAAACCAACTATATAATGTATAAACTGTGGAAAGTATCGTATTTAAAATTAAAATGCCTATAAAAACTAAAGAAAATATAATTCCAATCCTTCTGAATTTAGTATTTGTGTC
>JAAYEN010000103.1 GCA_012728775.1 Tissierellia bacterium | reverse complement strand
GATAAGTAATGACGAAAAAGCCAAAGATGTTATTACAGAAAATCTTAACGATTATTTAAAATTATTAGCTCAAATTTCCGATTTTATAGCTGCAAAAGCATATGAATTTGGAGATATGGAAAGACTAATGGAAACAGTTACAGCCTTAGAAGACGTTTCGAAACACGTTGAACAAGGTGTTCTCATAATAGACAGACATGACAAGTTAATGAATATTAACGATAGTGCAAAAAAACAACTAGACATAAATGATAATCAAATAGGAGAAATTGTCAAGCTTACAGAAACTGGTGATTCTATAGAAAATGCAGATGAATATGTTATCCAAATAGGACAAAAACATTATACTGTAATTGGAAATGTGGTGAACTTAAAAAAATATAATAATCGAGTGCGAAAAATCGTCATATTTTCCCATTTAAATCACATCGTAAGCGAGATTAATAAAAACCAATCCCTAATTTATCCATTAGCCATTGAAAATATCATAGGTGTGAGCGAAAAAACAAATCAGCTTAGAAAAGAAATACTTAAAGTTTCTAAATCTAAATCCACAGTTATGATAACCGGAGAAAGTGGCACGGGAAAAGAAATGGTAGCCACTGCAATTTGGAAAAACAGCGATAGAGCAGACCAGCCCTTCGTAGCAGTAAACTGCGGAGCAATACCCGAACCACTTTTGGAAAGCGAACTCTTTGGATACGTCAAAGGAGCTTTCACAGGAGCTGACGACAAAGGTAGAATAGGAAAATTCGAATTAGCTAACAATGGAATAATATTTTTAGATGAAATTGGCGATATGCCCTTGTATCTTCAAGTAAAGCTACTCCGAGTTCTTCAAGAAAAAGAAATCACCAGATTAGGCTCCAATCGAAAAATACCTTTGAATGTACGAGTAGTAGCAGCAACTAATAAAAATTTAGAAGAAATGGTTAAAAATAACCAATTCCGCGAGGATTTGTATTATAGATTAAACGTAATACCAATTCATATAGCTCCACTTCGAGAAAGAATAGAAGATATTGAACCAATTATATTTAGTTTTATAGAAAGATATGTAAAATTAAGCAGAAAGTACTTTAAAGAATTTGACAAAGATACACTTAATATTTTAAAACTTCATTCTTGGCCTGGAAATGTTAGAGAACTAGAAAATACCGTGGAATACATGATTAATATGATAAATCCAGACGGAATTTTAAATAAAGAAACCCTCCCCAAAAACATTCTATTTAAAGATGATAATTCCAATGAAGAAAGAGATATTCTTACATTTGAAGAATTAGAAAAAGTAGAAATCAAACGAGCTTTAAACATTTACGGGAATGATACCTTTGGAAAATCCATAGCAGCAGATAAATTGGGAATCGGAATTGCTACTTTATATAGAAAAATAGAGAAATATAAAATAAATTGAAAAAATGAGTCTTTCGAAAAAATTGGAAGAGTCATTTTATATTGCCTAGGAAAATATTAAGATACTATATTTAATAAATATAAAAATGTATCGACCTATCTTAATCAGGACAAGCCGATACACAAACTATTTTATACTATTTTTTTTGGTAATTAATACCAACCTCTCAACTTCATAGCATCTGCTACTTTCTTTACTGAATATAGGTATGCTGCTTCTCTCATTGTGGAGTTGTATTCTTCTTTTATCTTCCAAATGTTATTGAAGGCTTCTACCATTGCTTGTTCTTGTTTTTCTACTACTTCTGCTTCTGTCCAGTAGTAGCCGTATAGGTTTTGTACCCATTCGAAATAGGATACTGTTACGCCGCCGGAGTTGGTTAATACGTCTGGCATTACTGGAATATTTCTTTTTGTTAATACTTCGTCTGCGTCTGGTGTTACTGGGCCGTTTGCTGCTTCGCAGATTAGTTTTACTTTTACTTTTTCTGCTATTTCTGCTGTTATTGCATTTTCTAGTGCTGCTGGTACTAGTATGTCTGCTTCTACTTCCCAGAATTCGTCTAGGCTTATTACTTTAGCACCTTCGTAATTTCTGAAGTTCTTGTTGCCTTTTGTATAGAAGTGGTCGTATAGGTCGTCGAAGTTTAGTCCGTCTTCGTTATAGATTGCATAGGTGCCTTCTTTGGGTTCCCATTCGCCTATTGCTATTACTTTTGCGCCTTGGAGTTCTAGATTTTTAACTGTGGAGTGTCCTACGTTTCCAAATCCTTGGACTAGAACTTTTGCTCCGTTTAGGTCCATGCCGTATTTACTTGCTGCTTCTCTGGTGATTACGCCTACGCCAAATCCTGTGGATTCGTTTCTTCCTAGGGAGCCGCCCCAACTTACTGGTTTTCCGGTAATTACTCCGATTTCTTGGGCTCCTTTTAGTTTTGTGTATTCGTCTACCATCCAAGCCATTACTTGACCGTTTGTGCCTACGTCTGGTGCTGGTACGTCTATTTTTTCGCCTAGGTATTTGTGTAGTCCTTGGATATATCCTCTGGATAGTCTTTCTATTTCTCCTTGGGATAGTTCTCTTGGATCTACTGTTACTCCACCTTTTCCTCCGCCGTATGGGATTCCTACTATGCCGCATTTTAGTGTCATCCAAATGGAGAGTGCTTTTACTTCGTCTGCATTTACATCTTGATGAAATCTGATTCCACCTTTTCCTGGTCCTACTGCATCGTTGTGCATGGATCTGTATCCTTTAAAGGTTTTAAGTTCTCCGTT
>JAAYEN010000301.1 GCA_012728775.1 Tissierellia bacterium | reverse complement strand
GATATTTAGTTTAGTTTCTATTCCAATATATCACCACCTGTTGTATAATTGTTTTTATAGTAACCGTACTTTTGTACGTTTTTCTAAGTAGTATACATCTTCATCCGTTACTGTCTGTCTGCGAAAACTTTCGAGTAGCCTTGAGGATGTATTTTTTATGCTCTGTTTTATTTTCTTTATTAGTTTATTAGTTGCTATATATAACTGCATAAGTATATCTGCTATTTGGGTAAGAAGATAATGATTTTTCATCGCTGTACTGTTTTTACTATTTAAGTGTTCTATTCTATATAGCCCGTTCTTCTGATTATTGAAGCCTTCATTCTCTATTTTCCAACGGCTTCGCCCTGCATTTACTATTTCCTCAAGATTCCTATCATTTATTTCTATGTTGGTTATCCAAGTAAACTTAAGTGATTTTTTCTTATCTTTGTACTTATATTCAAATACATTAAAAACTTCATCCTTGCCAGTTACGTCTTCGACGTGATTTACATAGGTACTAGCCCCTTCTTCATCCTTATATCTTACAATCCGATAGGATGTATCTCCTGCAGATTTTATATATTCATAATCCTTAATAATATTTTTTTGACTACCACTTTTACAATTTAATATATACTTCCAGTTATATTTTCTGCATATCCCCATAATACTCTGCGCAGCATAAAGCGAATCATCAAGAATACATATATTTAATCTTGGGTATTGTTTTTTTATACGATTAAGCAATCTTTTGGCTGCATTTTGCTCACAGTCCTGTTTTGCAACATCCTCATTCTCATTTTCTATGAACTCCGTTCCTAAGCTGATTACTATATTGTCAGCTAATACTATTTTGGCCTCTAACACCTTATGGTAATAGGATGTAGTCTTTGTTCCATCCTCGTTTGTTTTTGTTGTTTTTAAACAATTTTCACAATGACGTTCTTTAAAATGAAACAAGCCAGTACCATCTAAAATTATTTTCCAACTACCACCAAAGAGCCTTGATCTATTAAAGGCTTTAGATCGTATCAGGCTTTTAATCATTTTTCTTCTCAAGTCATCTAGGCACTCTGGTGATAATTTTTCTAAATAATAATTCAGTGTATCATAATGAGGAATTTCAGATATATTTTTATTGCCTGTTAGAAACTTAAAAGTTTCTATACAAGGTTCCTCATTAAATTTTTCTTCCATCTGTCGCATACTCTCTACTGAACAAGCATTTTTCATCAATCCAAGAATAACCAAATCACATTGCTTATATGTTACATAACTTTGATTCCTTGGATCTACCATCTCAGCAATCCATATTTTGAAATCTTTAAAGAAATGATGACATACTTTTACAAAATCAATAATACCTTTGTCCTGTTCTTTTAATTTGCGTTTTTTAGCTTTGCTTAAATAATTGCTCATAAAATCCTCCATTGCGAAAAAGTTTTTTCTTTTATTTTAACGCAATTGAGCAAAGTATTGTGAAAATCTAATAAAATTAGTGAGAAAATGTTTTATTCCTCAAAGCTG
>JAAYEN010000323.1 GCA_012728775.1 Tissierellia bacterium | reverse complement strand
GTCTCATCCATTAAAGCATCTACAGAATCAAAGCCTTCTTCTATTTTTTCTAATATCAATTTTTCTTCTTCAGAAATAGCTAACTCACCTTTGGAATTTTCGTATGAATACTCTTGGAGTTTTGGAATTATACTTGTAATATCTTCTATTTCTATTAAAGGAATTGCGCCGTCTCTTATAAGTTTATTGGTTCCCACGCTGTAAATACTGTTAATATTCCCAGGAATCGAAAAAATTTCTCTCCCTTGTTCAGCTGCTAATCTTGCAGTTATTAAAGAACCTGATTTTTCCTTAGCCTCCACTACTATTACGCCTTCGGAAAGTCCAGAAATTATTCTATTTCTTTCAGGAAAATTATATGGCATCGCCGAAGCTCCTATTGGATATTCGCTGATAATAGTTCCTTGTTCGTACATTCTATCAAAAAGCCTGTGATTAGATTTTGGAAATTTGCTATCTACTCCAGTTCCTAAAACTCCTATGGAATAGGCGTCATTTTCCAAAGCTATTTTATGAGCATATGCATCTATTCCTTGGGCCATTCCACTAACTATTGTGCAATTCATTCTGGCCAATTCTGATACAAATTTTTCAACAGCATAACTTCCGTAGGCAGTGCATTTTCTAGCCCCGACAACTCCTATCTTAACACCCGAAACATCCAGTGGCAATCCTTTTACATATAAGACTTTTGGAGGCCTTTCAATTAATTGTAGATCCAAGGGATAATCTTCGTCATAGATGGTAATTACTTGGGTGCAATAAGTGTTGATATCTTCTACCATTTTATTTATGTAGTCTTTGTTTTTCTTTTCTAAGATTTTATCTATACTCTTCTTATTATAAAAATCAAAATTAGAAAAATCACCTTCTTCCATTTGGAAAATGTCATCCAAATTATCCAAGGTCAAAAGCTCATTATAAAATTTTTCTTCTAGGAATAGGCTTTGCAAGAAAATTAAAACATCTCTATCTTCCATCATCTATTCCCCCAATAATTTCCATCCATAGAGGAACGATAACGAATCGCCTCCAATAGATGTTCTTCTTTAATATCTTTTGAGCCTTCTAAATCTGCAATAGTCCTAGAAACTTTTAATATTTTATTATAGGCTCTCCCGCTAAACTTATAGCGCTTAAAAGCCATTTGAATTACTTGTTTTAAATTATTATCTAATTTAATAAATTTGTTAATTAGCTTATCTGGAATTTGGGAATTGGAGTAAATCTTTAAATTTTGAAATCTCTCCAACTGAATTTGGCGAGCAGCTTCTACTCTTTTTAAAATACTTGCAGAGCTTTCAGCTTTTTCGCTAGAAGATAAATCCTCAAATTCCACAGGTTTTACTTCAATATGTATGTCTATTCTATCCAATAGAGGATTAGAAATTTTACCTAAATATCTGGAAATATCTCCAGGCGAACAAGTGCATTCGTGATTAGGATCTCCTAAGTAGCCGCAGGGACAAGGATTTAATGAACACAAAAATATAAAGTCAGAAGGATATTGTAAAGTAGCATTTACTCTAGAAATATTCACGACTCCATCTTCCATTGGCTGACGCAAAGATTCAATTACCGGCCTTTGAAACTCAGGTAATTCATCTAAAAACAAAACTCCATTGTGAGCAAGGCTTACCTCACCAGGTTTTGGAATTCTACCGCCGCCAATTAAAGAAGCGGTAGAAGCAGTATGATGAGGAGATCTAAATGGTCTTTGAGTTATTAGTCCGGACTCTCTAAGAAGACCAGACACCGAATATATTTTGGTTACTTCTATAGCCTCTTCAAAAGTGAGTTTCGGTAAAATAGAAGGTAGTCTTTTAGCTGCCATAGTTTTCCCCGAGCCAGGAGGTCCTAACATCAAAAGATTGTGAGAACCTGCCGCAGAAATTTCCAATGCTCGTTTTAACATTTCTTGACCACGCATATCTTCGTAATCCAAGCCCGATTGTTCCATGTTAAGTATTTCAAAGGAATCT
>JAAYEN010000141.1 GCA_012728775.1 Tissierellia bacterium | reverse complement strand
ATCGCGCTTCAACATGAAAATGGACATCCTACCAGAGCATTGGGATGTGAAAGCAAGCAAGGCAATGGGACGAGCCAAAGAAGTGGATGAGATAAATTCTCTCATTGATAATGTGAAAGCCTCCCTCTATCAAATCTATCGTGATCTTCAAGAACGTGGCAAACAAGTTACGTCTGAAATAATCAAGAACTCCTTTCTTGGTTTAGATGATAGTTTTGAAACCCTCCTCAATTTATTTGACAAACATAATGAAGATGCACGCAATTTAATTGGAAATGGCTTAGTAGCCGATACTGTGGAAAAATACGAACTCACTCGCAGACGACTGCATGAGTTTATGACCTTCAAGTATAAAATTTCGGATATTAATATCAAGGAGGTGAACAATATGTTTATTCTCGACTTCGAAACCTATATGCGAACTATTGGTAAATGTAGTGCTAACACAGCTGCCAAATACATGCGACTCTTCAAGAAAATTATTCTCCTTGCTAAAAACAATGGATTGTTGAATGCTGACCCATTTGCAAGCTATAAGATTCAATTTAAGAAGACAGACAGAGGTTATCTTACTCAATATGAATTAGAGGCTATAATGGACAAAGAATTTGAGATTGAGCGACTAGAACACGTGAGAGATATCTTCATTTTTGCGTGTTTTACGGGATTGGCATATATAGATGTTCAGAAACTTCGCAAAGAACATATCCGAGAATCTTTCGATGGCAAACCTTGGATAATGACTAAGCGACAAAAGACAAACATTAGCACCAATGTGCCCTTGCTGGATGTGCCTTTAGCCATACTGAAGAAGTATGAAGACAAGCTAACTGGCGACAAGCTCCTACCCGTTCCAAGTAATCAGAAACTAAATTCGTACCTCAAGGAAATTGCTGATTTGTGTAACGTAAAAAAGAATTTAACATTTCACATGGCGAGGCATACATTCTCGACCACTATTACCCTATCGCAAGGAGTTCCTATTGAATCTGTATCTAAGATGCTTGGACACACAAACATTAGAACGACACAAATTTATGCTCGTATTACTAATGAGAAAGTGAGTAATGATATGGATATTCTTTCGGAAAAACTTAAAGGAATGGGAATTAATCAAGCTGTAAATCAATAATTATATGGAGTTACAAATAATACAAAATAGAATTTATGAGATAAGAGGAATGCGAGTTATGTTGGATTATGACTTAGCTAAGCTCTACAACGTTGAGAACAGAGCTTTGAAACAAGCAGTTAAGCGTAATATTGATAGATTTCCAGCACCTGACTTCATGTTTGAATTGACTCGTGAAGAGAGCGATGCTGCGATAGAATTAGGGGTATCACAAAATGTGATACCTCCTGGCTATAATGTTGGCTCCTCTTTCATTATGGCTTTTCCTGAACTAGGAGTAGCCATGTTATCTTCAGTGTTGAAAAGTAAAAAAGCGATACAAGTGAACATATCTATAATGAGAGCATTCGTTACTTTGCGTCAATATTCTTTAGGATATGCTGAACTTAATCGCAAATTGGACGAATTTATGATTGAAACCAATGTCCAGTTTAGTGATATTTATGAAGCTCTCACTGAATTAGCTTCTCAAAAAGAATTGGATAACAAGCCTCGAAAAAGAGTTGGATATGTACAAGATGAAGAAAAGGAGCAATAGCTCCTTTTCCTTTTATGGGACTATCTTATAACGACTATTATTCCCAAATTCTAGATATGAATACCATGCATTAATAAGCTTCTTTGAAGGATCTTTCAGTATCTCGATTTGTCTATTCAGCCAATTCTCATAAAAGGTGAGAATATCTACATTTAGAGAATAAAAACCTGTTCCATTAATAACTCCACTATCTACCCAAATTTGTCCAGCACACTGACCTGATACAACCAATCTTAGATAATCTCCACAACCATACTCACAAACAAAGAGAGAACCAGCTAAAACCGAAGTATTATTGTATTCTTCAACGACACTCTGAACTTTTAATTGATATTCTTTATCGTTTTCAAATCGATAAATATGTTTGTCTAAGTCTTGCTCTGCATCATACAGATCCCCTAGTTCTAAATCGGTAGTAAATTGAAAGTCTTGTTTCATATCAATTTCCCATTCACTATTCTTCTCAATAGCCTCTGCTATAGAGTAAATACCATAATATGGTCCCTTATTATTTAATAAGTCTGAAGCACCACCATTCTGAATTTTAGTCAAATAAACTTTGTAGGAGTCTGGAAGTGAGATTTGTTGTGTAATCTCAATATCTTGTAATATAGATGATTCAATAATTGGATTCAAATTAATATTTAACAACTCTACTTTCTCTAAGATTCTATCTACTTGATGTTGATACATGACATTTTCATTATTTTTATTCATCCTCTCACCTCTATTATATCCCTCATATTCGTACTAGGACACTTCGACAAAAAATCTCTTCGCAAATTCCAATCTGCCTTGCCAACACCTTGAGCAGCAAGTTTAATGCAATTTGTACCATTCTTCTGATTAATGGAATCTATCATTTGCGAAATACATTTTTGCTTTTCCCTATCTCGTGGATCAAAAAGATCGTGCATATAATTCGTTTCGCTGATGATGTGTGTAAGTATAACTCCAGCTTTTTTGTACTCATAACCCTCTCTGTAAATCTCTTTCAAAGCAGAACTAGCGTGCTTGATAATTTCCATTGTATCAGCAGTAGGAAAAGAAAACTGTATCGCTTTGGATGGAAAATATTGTTGCAAATCTTCTCTATGGCGATTGGTATAAGCAAAAACAATCATGCCCTGTGCTAATGAATTTTGTTTTCTAAGCTTGACAGCACAAGCAGATGCAAAGTTTGCTACCGACTCACGTAAAGAGTCAAAGTCTGTAACCATTTCGCCAAAGCTACGAGAAGTACAAATCTGTTGTTTTTCCACTACCGAATCAGAGGTGATACAAGGTTCTCCATGAAGTTCCAGCCAAGTACGCTCTCCTACAACAGTCATTTTGCTACGCACCCACGAACGAGATTTTTGTGTTAAATCGTAAGCCGTTTTGATTCCATAATATTCTAAAGTCTTGGTTGTTTGCCTCCCTATGCCCCAAATATATCCTACTGGAGTTTTCTGTAAAGCTTTTATTCTCTTTTCATCAGAATCCATTATACAAACTTTGTTGTAGGCTGGATATCGTTTGGCGAAGCTATTAGCCAATTTGGCTAAAGTGCGTGTTGGAGCAACACCTAATGAAACAGGTATGCCCGAACTTCTAGAAGTCGTTTTTACCAATTTCTGTCCGAAATCAGACAGATTATCTATACCAGCTAAGTCCAAAAATGCTTCATCAATAGAATATACATCAATTTCGGGAACTTGGTCTGCCAAAATGGACATCACTCGCCTCGATAAATCTCCATAAAGTGTATAATTTGAAGAGAATACATTGATATTATGTTGCCTTATTAAATCTTTAATTTGGTAAAATGGGGCACCCATTTTCACAGCTAACCTCTTAGCCTCTTCACTTCTTGCAATTATTGCTCCATCATTATTCGAAAGCACAACAATAGGTTTTCCATCCAAATTTGGATTGAAAACTCGCTCGCAGGATGCGAAGAAATTATTGCAGTCGATGAGTCCTATCATACTTCTAATCTATTATTTAAATTTGGCTAAACTTTTTTGTGCAACCTTCTGAATAAAAGGATTGCTATTTTTCAATAACATTTCAATCTTAGGTATTGCTTTTTGTGCTTTATACCTACTCAAAGTGTACAATGTTTGCAATATGACAGCTTCATCGTCGAGTAAGTCAATAAGAGAGTCTTCAGCCTCCATCTTTCGTTTTGGCAATTTTGCTAAAGCCATTATAAACATTTGTCGACTAATTCCATTCTGTTTATCTTGAATAATTTCCAATATATCTTCAAAATCATTATTCTGAATTATAACTGTAAAAGCATTCCCTATAGCCCAACAATAACTTTCTATCTGAGGGCTAAAAGATTTATTGTATTTATTATATTCTTTTAGAAGAGTATAATTTGCTTTGCCTTTTGCTTCTTTTACTGTTAAAGCTCTAACAATTCCTTGTTTTATGTTGAAATCGTTAATCTCTTCTATCAATCCAATTAACACATGTATAGCTTCGGGATATGCTTCTTTTGTATTTACTAAATCATATATATTATTTACAATAATATTAGCATCTTGCAACAATTTGCTATTCACAATTTCTGAATCTGTCATAATTAATTTAAAGATTTGATTGGTGAATT
>JAAYEN010000313.1 GCA_012728775.1 Tissierellia bacterium | reverse complement strand
GGATATATTCTAAAAAGTACTCCATTATTAATTATTGAAACTTGGACTAATATCCCTATAATTATTAAAATTAGAAGATTCATTTTATTCTTCATATGAATCCCCTATTATTACCATAACATTATTTAACTTTTCAAAATCAACAGCAGGCACAATTGTTACTTTTTTCCTTAGATTTTCATCGTCATTTACAACATTAGTTACTCTACCTACATAAATTCTAGGCACATAAATCTCTCCTAAACCTGAAGTATAAAGTCTATCATCTGCTATTATATCACTTTGGCTATCGAACATGTATCCCTCAACAGTTTCTCCATTAGTTTGGTTAATTATTCCACCTTCTTGAGTTCTAATATTAGTAAAAGATATACTATTATTTTCTTCTATAATAAGGGATATTTTAGACCAATTATCTCCCACATCCTCAATTTTACCAACAAGACCTTCAACTACTACATTCTCAGATGATTGGATTCCAACTATAACTGTGTCCAATCTGCTAATACCACTTAACGAACCCTTATCAATAAGATATTTATCATTGGCTTCGCTAGATTTTCCGATAATATTAGCCTTAACCAAATTAAACTTACTATTAGAAAGTAATTCGTATTCGTTTCGTAAATAATCAGACCTTGCAACTATATCACTTAATAGTAGATTTTCATCTTTTAAAGTTAAATTTTCACTTTCCAACCTTCTATTTTCTTTTACTAAATTTGGAATATTTACTATTTCTTCTACTCCTTTTGAAATTGCATTAATTCCTTTTGAAGTAACTCCAACCACAGGAGTAATTAAATCTCCTATAAATCGCTCTGCAACATTAATGCTGGATCTTCCACCATCGGTAAATCCAATAATGAACATCAAAGCAATAATAATTACTGTTAGTATTAATCTTTCCCTATATTTTTTATAGTTTTCATTCATCTACATAATTCCTTCTTCCAAAAATGAATAATATCTCCCATCACCAATAATAATATGATCAATTACACTTATTCCTAATAATTCTCCAGATGAAATCAGTTTTCTGGTTATATTGATGTCTTGATTACTTGGTTTAGGGTCTCCACTAGGATGATTGTGAAGTAAAATAATTGTGTGTGCATTTCGTTTTATAGATTTCAAAAATACTTCTCTAGGCTCTACAATGGTTTTATCAAGACTTCCAATGGAGATAGTTTCAATGTATTCCAATTCTTTTTTTGTATTTAATATTGCAATTTTGAAATGTTCCTCATTTAAATATCTCATTTCATCCATTACTATATTAGGTATCCTTGTAGTGTCAGTAATTTTTTCTCTTGTAACTTTTTGATCTCTATAAGCCCTTCTGCCCAATTCAATAGCAGCCATTATTTGACAAGCTTTAGTTTTCCCTATTCCAGGTACTGAAGTTAAATCTTCACAAGTTGCATTAACCAAAAATTTCAAACCATAGTATTCATCATCACCTTTTAACTTTGAAGTTTTTTGGCCCAAATCAATAATTTGTTGTGAAACTGCTAAAGCATTATTTTCCTTTGTACCAGATCTTATTAGTAAAGCTATTAGTTCGCAATTTGACAATATCTCTGCCCCATGTTTTAATAATTTTTCTTGAGGCCTTGTATCTTCTGGTAATTCTTTCATCTTTTTATAATTCATTATCTAACCTCATTATATTAAAATCAAAATAATCTATTAAATATGTGAGTATTTTTGATATTGGTAGACCAACTATAGATAAATAGTCACCAGTTATTGATTCTACAAAAATAGAAGCTTTTCCTTGAATCCCATAAGCTCCTGCTTTATCAGTCCATTCATTAGTATTCAAATATTCTTCAATTAGATTATCCTCTAATCTTCTAAATTGGACTTTGCTTTCTACATAATCACACACTTCTATACCTCTATCAATACAGCAGATACTAAAAGCTGTAATAACTTTGTGTTCTTTATTTGAAAGTTTTTTCAAAAAAGATCTAGCTTCATTTATATCAGATGCTTTCCCTAGAATTTCATTTTCTAACACCACAACTGTATCCGCACCTAAAACAATTGAATTCTTATATTTGAATTTTATTTCATTAATCTTTTCTCTACTTATTGACATAATATTTGTATATAGATCAAAATCTAGATTATAAAATTCATTAGAATGACTATCTACGATAATAATATTATGAAAATATTTTTCTAATATTTCTTTTCTTCGTTCAGATTTTGAGGCTAATACAATATTCATTAAACCCAGTCCTCCATAGATAACGCAATTTTATTTTTTAATATATTTAATATATAAATCGAACTAATTCCTACAAAAAAACCTGTAAATATTCCTATTAATAAAAGTATTGGAAGATAAGAAAACATCATAATGTTACCCAAAATAAAGCTTGATATACTTACCTGCGCAATATTATGGAAACTAGACCCTATAATACTTACACCAATAATTGAAAAGAATTTTTTCCCATATCTTAAAGCAATTATCATCGCTAGTCCACTTAGAAAAGCTCCACTAAAACTATAAATAAAGCTTGAAACATTACCACTCACTAGCATAAGTAAAATACTCTTCAATAAGCTAACAATTAAACCTTTCTTAAATCCAAAACATATTAGAGAAACAACTACAACAATATTTGAAAAACCCAATCTAAGTCCCGGAACAATAAATGGTAAAGGTATCATTGATTCAAAAAGTCCTAAAATACTTCCCATAGATGCTAAAATTGCCATCAAAATCATTTCTTTTGTTTTGCCCATCAGTTCACCACATCTACATCGTCTACATCAACTTCAGTAATGATTTCAACCACCATTCTATTAGGCAAACATACAATTGTCTCACCAGAGTTATATATAAACCCTTGTTTGACATCAATTTGATCAGGACAAGTAGCCTCTATACTTCTTACACCGTCTTTTGAAAATTCTAGTAAATTGTATCCAAATTCAGAGTTAATAGGATATGTCATGCCATCCGTTGATTCATCAATTAAAATTCTGTCTATTTCTACTCCATTTACTTGTATACTAGCATATTTTTTCCCGACACTTGATTTACTTATATTGCTTTTAGAAACAAAAAGGATTCCCGCGCTTAATAATATAATTATTAGTATTACAACATAATCCCCTATTTTAAACTTAGTATTCATTTGTTAATTATAACATAAATATGATGTCTAAAACAGTAAATGAAGGATTTTGTTTCGTTCATAAAATAAAAAAGAGAAATC
>JAAYEN010000179.1 GCA_012728775.1 Tissierellia bacterium | reverse complement strand
TAATTTGAATTTGGTTTATGCCATCAATTTTATATTCCACCGGATCTTCTAAGGTTACAATATTTATGGATTCATCATTGATATTATTTAAAATAGAATAAATTGTTGTAGTTTTACCCGAATTCGTAGGCCCACATACAACTATAAGTCCACTTAATTTTTTAATTTCTTTCTCTATAATCTCTAAATTTTCTTTATTCAACCCTAAGGAATTTAATTTCTTAAATTTAAATTCGCTATCTAGAATTCTCAAGGCAATTTTTTCGCCATATATGGTTGGTATAGTAGATATTCTCAAATCTATTTCTCTTTTGTTAAATTCGAAAGTAATTCTACCGTCTTGTGGGAGTCTTCTCTCGGTAATGTCAAGTTTAGCTAATATCTTCATCCTAGTTATAATTATAGAATATAAATCGGACTCCAAGATACCTTGAGTAAAAAGTTTTCCATCAATTCTAAATCGAACTCTAATAGATGATTTAAAAGGCTCTATATGTATATCAGACACACCTCTAATAATGGCATTTTCAATCATCTTATTCAAATAACTTATAATCTTAATATTTTTATTATCATCGTCTAATTGCACTGAAATTAAATTAAGATTAGATGTAGTTAATATTGATTTTTTATCAAATATATCAAAGAAAAATTCAAAATCTTTAGTATCAATAATGTGCAAATTGCATTTCTTTTTTGTGATATGTTCTATATTTGAAACAGTATTATAGTCATTAACTACACTTAAACAAAAAATAGAGTCATTTCCAATTTCTACTGGAATTACTCTATTTTTAACAAAAAATGAACTGTCTATTTCTGAATTTAAAATAGACAAATCAATATTTTCAATTTTATTAATCAACTCATCAGCATCAAATTTATTAAACATATAACCCCTCAAAAGATATCAAGTGTAATATTTTCTAGCTTCAAATTGTTCACTTTCTTATTTCTAGTCACTTCTAAAATTCCTAATTTCGTAAAACCAACAATATTAGGAGGATTATTAAATGATTTAGTTACTTTATATATTTCATCTAAAAGTTGTTTTTCTAATATCTTGTCTTTTAAAGATATAAAATCTATTAATATTATACCACATATATTTCTAAAAACTATTTGTTTAATTATATTTATCAAGGATTCAATATTTACATCATACATGTCATAATGGGTTTTTTTATGCAAAAAACCTTTTGAATTTACATCTATTACATGTAAAGCCTCTGTTCTTTCAAAAATTAATTCAATTCCATTTTCCAATACTACTTTTTTATCGAATAATATTTTTATTTGTTTAAAAATTTCATGTTCCTTAATTCTAAATGATTCTTCAAAAATGACATTATTTTTAGGAAAATAAGAACTAAGCAAATTATGAATTTCTTTATCATTTACAATAATATCGTATAAATTATTAAAATTTAGACTATTTCGTATATAATCTTCTTCTATCAGCAATTTTGGTGTAGGAGAAAAATTTATTTCTTTATTTAGTCTATTCTCTATTTCTAAAAGTTCTTCTAGTTCTATCTTAATTTCTTTTATTGAATTATTTTGCGAATTAGTCCTAACAATTCCACCTACAGATTTTGGTAAAAGTGGTTTTATTTCCTTATTCAATTTTTCTATAAACTCCAAATCTGAAATCTTTTTAGAAATCTTAAATTCATTATTGAAAGGAGTAATAATTAAATTAACTCCCTTTAATTCATATCTATTATTTAATCTAACACCTTTTTCGCCATCTTCAGATGCAGTAACTTGTACAATTATTTCATCGCCTTCGCTATAGCTCATTTTTTTGTTGAAATCTATTTGTAAAAATCCATTTTTCTTAAGGCCGATATCAACGAAATATGCATTTAAACCTTTTATCTTATTAATAATTCTACCTCTATAAATATTTCCTACGAGATTTTTTTCTTCTAAGTTAAATATTTCAAAAGAAACTAATTTAGATTCACTGACTTCTCCTATTATTAAATAGTTATTACGTTTTTCTACAAAGTTAAAGTATTTATTAGACACTATTTCATTTCCTTTTTGTGAATATCTGTATCATCGGTAGATATCTTTATATTGTATTTGGAAAATAATCCTATAATGAAATTTACAGGATTAACAATCTTATTAACGCTATTTTCTAATTGTGCTACAATTTGATATTTTCCATCTTCGATTTTTTCAAAACCAGAGATTATCTTCACATTAGAAGCTATATTTTCTCTAACAAATTCTCTAGGACTTCCCTTTTTGGTTTTTCTTTCCCGTGAGATGACTAATTCTTCAATGTCTAAATTTAAATTTTCAAGTTCAATATTAGAATATATTGTAAACTCGTATATAGAATAATTAATTATTTTACTTATACTAGGTGAAGTATCTGCATTATATGCTTTTATTATTTGAATTTCATCAGGTAAATAATCATTCATCTTCCTAATAAAATCAGAAATTACTACTTCATCAATAATATCCACATCAAATACTTCAAAATCACTTGATACACCTAAAGGAAGTGGATTACTAAAGCTCATTTTTGGACGAGGATTAAATCCTTTTGTGAAATCTATTTTTTTATTAGTAGAAAATACTGCTCTTTGTAATAAATCTATGGTATTTAAATGGGATATATATTTTAAATCTCCATTTCTTGTGTAAAAAGCTCTGATTTTCATATAAATTCTGACCTCATTTCACAATTAACAATTCCGCAAAAATTACAGCTTGCTCTACAATCTTTAGTAGTAGCACATTCTTTAGATTTATTAAATTCCTTCCACAAATATTCTTTACTTACACCTGGATCAATAATATCCCAAGGAAATATCTCGTCTTTATCCCTAGTTCTAAAATTATAATTTTCCATAGAAAGATTTTCCTCTTCAATAGCATCAAACCATATGCTAGGATTAAATTGTTCGGACCAACCGTCGAACTTAGCGCCCTTTTTAAAAGCATTTAAAATGGTTTTTCCAGTTTTCCTGTCTCCTCTTGAAATATAACCTTCCAGAACGCTTACTACCGGATCATGATATTGAAACTTTATCTTATTATCCCTTATCTGATCTTTTAAATAATAAATTTTTTCTTCAAATTCCTTAATTGTATTTTGAGGTAGCCACTGAAATGGTGTAAATGGCTTGGGAACGAAACATGACACGCTAAGAGTGATTTGAAAGTTTCCAACTATCTTATCCTTTGGTCTACTAAAAAATAGTCTTTTGCCTTTATCGCCTAAATCTTTTATACCATCTAGATCTTCGTTATTTTCATAAGGTAGTCCTAGCATAAAATAAAGTTTTATTTTAGACCATCCACTATTATATACTGACTCTAAAGCAGATAGATAATCTTCTTCAGTTACATTTTTATTAATTATATCTCTCATTTTTTGGCTGCCAGCTTCAGGAGCTAAAGTTAGTCCTGTTTTTCTAACTTCTTCTATTCTTTTTAAAACATCGATAGAGAGTGTATCAACACGCAAAGATGGAAGAGAAACCCTTACTTGTCTATCTTGATAATTTTCCATTAGATTTTCAACTAAAGTATCTAAATATCTATAATCGCAAGAACTTAAAGATGATAAAGATACTTCATTGTATCCAGTAAAATGTAGTTGATTGTCAATGGTATTAAGGATATTATTTTCAGTCTTTTCTCTAATAGGTCTATAGATATATCCTGCTTCACAAAACCTACAACCTTGTGTGCATCCTCTAAATAGTTCAACTACACTTCTTTGATGTATAGTTTCCAAATATGGCACAATCAATTTATCAAGAGCAAAAGTATCATTAAAATTATTCACATAGACTTTTTTTATTTTATCTGGAATGTCTTCATGTTTTTTCTTATATTCTAATATTTTACCATCGTCCTTATATATTACATCATAAAAAGAAGGAACGTAAATTCCCTGCAATTTTGCAGCTTCTTTTAAAAATTCTTCTTTATTATAACCTTTAT
The DNA here is from genome assembly GCA_012728775.1 of Tissierellia bacterium. Next base: position 4,433 of record JAAYEN010000179.1, on the reverse strand, counting down.
TTTTGTGCTCTTGATAAAGTTTGAATAGTGGAATATTAATTTCTTCTCCTTCTCCTATAATAAACAAATCGATAAAGTCTGCCAAAGGTTCTGGATTATATGCACAGGGTCCTCCTGCAATAACTAAAGGATCGTTATTGTCTCTTTCTTTTGATAATAAGGGGATCCCCCCTAAATCAAGCATATTTAGTATATTTGTATAACTCATCTCATATTGAAGAGTAAAGCCAACAATATCAAATTCATCTAGAGGTCTCCTATTTTCAAGAGTAAATAATTTTGTATTATTTACTCTAAGTTGTTCTTCCATATCTATCCAAGGAGCGAAAACTCTTTCACATAAAAAATTTTCTTCTTCGTTTACAAGAAAGTATAAGATTTGCATTCCCAAATGGGACATTCCAACTTCATAAACATCTGGGAAACAAAATGCAAATCTTACATCTATATTTTCAAAATCTTTAATAATTGAATTTTTTTCTTTTCCTATATATCTTCCTGGTTTTTCTACTTTTTTTAACATTTTTTCAAATGATCTTTTATCCACTAATTCCTCCTACGGAATAATATCCATTTCTATCGGTAAAGTATCTGCCTCTTCAACTTTATATAAGCCCATATATTCAGCAATAACGTCTCGAACTATAGGTGAACAGTTTGAACCTGCTCCACCTTGGAATATTACGACTGCTACAGCTATTCTAGGGTTATCGTATGGAGCAAAAGCAACTTCATAAGAAAAACTATCATAAGTATCTCTTGTGACTGGATTTATCCCACTTCTTTCAGCAGTTCCTGTTTTTAAACCGACCTTAACCGGAAATTCTCCAAAAACATTTTTATTTAATCCTGTATTAGCTGCTTGTAACATCCCTTCTTTTAGATAATCTAAATTGTTGTAATTATTTAATTCTATTCTTTCTTTGGTAGGTTCATTTTCAAACTCTATTTTACTATTATCAGAATTTTTTATATTACTAATTAAAGTTAGTTTGTTTTTATATCCGCCATTTGAAATAGTTGCAACATAATTAGTCATCTGAGATAAAGTATATGAATTCAATCCTTGACCAATAGTTATATTTATAGTATCTGCAAGAGTCCATTTGGCGCTATTTAAATTGCTAAATTTGATATAATCTGCTAAAGTATCTCGCCTGCCTTCGATAACAGGCTTCGTACCGTCTAAATCCAGTTTAGCCAAATCTTTATAAACCTTATCAAGAGAAGGAATTTCATCTAAGTCGATCCAGGACACAATAGCATCAATGGTATTTTGCTTTAACTCATCTTCAAATTTAGATGAACCAACATAAAACTTGTGAATATTAGAATTAAGCCATCTTCTTAAAGCACCTTTTTGAATATTTAATTGCACTTCTGGATTAGGTACCCCAGGAGCAGCTTCATGTGGAATATTTATTTCTAAACCTGTTTTACTACCAAGTCCTAATTTTTCTGCCATATTAGAGATATCTGTAATATCCAATCTGACACCCACGCTTTCACCAGTTCTTTGATTTTCACCTAAAGCTAATGAATAAAAATAATAGTTACATGAATCTCTAATTGCTTCTACTAAGTTCATAGGTCCATGCATACCTTGATGCTGATTCCAAATCCAGCAACCAAATTCTGTATCTCCTATAGTAATGTATCCTCTGTCATTTATTTTAAGTTTTGGATCCAATCCTTTTTCAAGGCCTGCTAAAGCTGTAACCATTTTAAATGTAGAACCTGGTTGTATTGCAGTTTGAGTTGCAACGTTGTAAAGTGGTCTTGGAGCAAGGGGGTCTGCTTGAGTTTCAGGTATTAATCCCTCCCAATCTGCCGTTGAAATTCCAGTAGCAAATAAATTAGGATCAAATGATGGATAACTAGCCATAGCTAGTACTTCACCAGTATTTACATCCACTGCCATTACTGCACCTGAAGTAGCATTCTTATATGGTCTACCTTTATCGGTAGATCTAACTACTTCGTAATCTCCCCAAGGGCTTCTATTTGTTCCACCTGTTCTTATTGTTCTAAGTACAGAATCAAGAGAATCTTCTGCTCTTTTTTGTAATTTATAGTCTATGGAAAGATATATATTATCTCCAGGTTGTGGTTTAGTTTCATCTATTACTTTAGATGTATTACCTAATGAATCAACTTCGACTCTTTTATATCCATTTTTTCCATATAAATTTTTTTGGAAACTCTCTTCTATACCTGTCTTTCCAATTAAAACATCCGGATTATAATTGTTCTTGTTTATATATTCTTCAATTTCATTTGATTGAGAAATTTTACCCATATAGCCTAATATATGGGATGCGCTTTCTCCATTAGGATAATATCGAACAGGTTCTAATGAAACAGAAAATCCATCAAAGTCAGCTATTTGTTCTTCAATTTTAGCAACTGTTTCATTTTTCAATCCATAACTAAAGTTAATGGGAATATACGTCAATTGTCCAGGTTTTTCTAATTGATGATATACATTAAAAATACCGTATAGTTCATTTTTGGTCAATTCAGGTTTAAGAGAATAGTATTCTTTGATAACATTCAATATCTCTGAATTTGTAGCATCTTCAGGAATAGAATATTTTTTCATAAAATCCTTTAAACTTTTCAAAGAAGAGTATTCAAAACCATCTGTAACTGATATTCCACTATTTATTCCATCATTGATCATTTGTTTTTGTATATGAGATACTACTCCCTTGTAATTAATCAAATCATCCACGAGTTCATTAGTAATTAAACGATTAGCAATAATATCAATTAAAAATGGCTCTTCCATTTCTGTATTATCAATTGATGTATAGATGGGAATTCCATCTTTAATCTCCAATTTGTAATCAATATCTATATTATTTTCTTCAAATATTTTTGTTATTATTTCAGAGACATTTATGCCTTCATCATTCACTTCATATTTGAGAAAATTTCTTAAAGAATTTTTCTCAAATATGACTTTAAAATCTTCTTCTGCAGTAGTATCAACTGTTATTTCTGGATAAATATCTATTAATCTATTTTTTAAATTAATATAATTTCTATAAAAAGAAATTTCACTTTCTATTAATAGAATATTCTCTTCAAGATTTCTATTTTTTATCAAATCGTAAACTATTTCTCTATTAATTGGATGAGATAATAGTTTTTTTAATATAGTTTTATCGTTATCTACCATCATTTTTAAAGATGTCTTTGGATCTGAGTCTATAGGTATGTTATTTTCTTTATACCAATTCTCTATTTGAAATCCTTCTATAAATGAAAATATTAAATTATCATTTTGTAGCTCGTATTTTATGGGAACTTCTTTTGAATTAAATTCTAAGGAGTTTATGATGTTTTGTGCAGCAAAATATTTAAATTCTTTATTATCTATGGTGTTTAAATAATAAGAATCTAATATTTCGTCTATTAAGTCATTTTCAATAATAATATCTAATATCCGATCCCTTGGACTAATATCATTACTATTGACACTTGCATTTTCATCATATATATATTCATTTATTAAAAGTGGAAATTCAGTAGTGTAATTAATTGCATCTTGCTCTAATAATGTAATTACATTAAGCAAATATTCATTTTTTTCATCTACTTTTACTCCTCCAAATTCATCTTTCAAAATTTGCAAAGTAAACATCGGCTTATTACCAGCTAGTAATATTCCATTTCTATCTCTTATTTCTCCTCTTGGTGCTGTTACATATATGTCTTTAATACGCATATTTTCAGAAATTTGTCTAAAATGATCACCTTTAGCTATTGTGAGGGTAGCTAATCTCATCGTAAGCAGAGCAAATAACACCACTGAAAAAATTGATATTATTTTGTATCTCTTTTGTATGTTAATACTATTATTTTTCAAATAAAATCAAACCTTTTTTAATTTTGGAAATTTAAAATTTCTATTCTTTTCAACTTGTAATTCTTGTACTACCAAAAATAAAAATATATTTACTATAGTCTCTAATTTAAATAAATCTATTAAAATTAAATATACATTTATATTGTATGACAAGAAAAAATAAATAAAATTATTTATTATACTGTAAAAAACACTTCCAATCACCACATAAAATATTGCTGTCCTATAGCTTTCTTCAAATATAAACTCACTAATAATTCCGACTACATATCCTATAATTAGATAACTCAATGCCTTAATTCCTAGATTAGGAGAAAGAAGAACATCAATTAGAATTCCGGAAATTAAACCAAATAACCCACCTATAATCCTTCCTTGTCTCTGAGCTACATATGATGTTAATACAAGTATTATATTGGGATATATTCTAAAAAGTACTCCATTATTAATTATTGAAACTTGGACTAATATCCCTATAATTATTAAAATTAGAAGATTCATTTTATTCTTCATATGAATCCCCTATTATTACCATAACATTATTTAACTTTTCAAAATC
>JAAYEN010000238.1 GCA_012728775.1 Tissierellia bacterium | reverse complement strand
GATTTAGCACTTTGGGAAGAGAAAAATATGAGCAATTAGACGAAAAAGAGATACATTTTCCAGATAGAGCGAGAACTGTGGGTAATTATGCTTTTAGGAGTTTACAAGGCTTAAAGTATGTTAGTGGAAATTATGTGGAAAAAATAGAACATTCTAGTTTTTATAATAACCAGATTACGGATTTTGATTTTCCTTTGTTAAAAGAAGTTGGAGATTCTGCCTTTGGAAATAACAATCTAACAAATTTAGAATCTAACTCTATAATAAAAATAGGTAGTAGTGCTTTTTCTAATAATCAAATAAAAAATATTAATCTCTCAGAAGTTATTGAAATAGGTAGTAGTGCTTTTACTAATAATTTCGTTGAAGAGTTAATTGCACCTAAAGTTGAAACAATAGAAAACAGTGCATTTTCAAATCACAATATGACATCTCTAGACCTTCCGAGTGTAAAGACTATCGGAAATTTAGCATTTTCGGATGCAGTTAGACCTTCACTGAAGACAGTAAATATTCCCCAAGTTATTTCCATAGGAGATAATGCTTTTTATTCTAATGCTATAGAATCTATTAATATGGAAAATGTTCAGACTATTGGCAATTCAGCCTTTGATAGTCGAACTAATAATAATAGAAATTTATTAAGAAGTATCGAATTGCCTAATATTAAATCAATAGGCACACTAGCTTTTGCAAAAAATAGAATAACGGAAGCTTATTTGTCATTGGAATTGGAGAACTTGCCTGCTGACACATTTAATCTAAACCGTAGCTATAATACGACAAGAAGAGAAGTTCTTGTATTTTTGCCAAATAGGGAGAACCCTCATAATTTACAAGATGGTAGATTAAATAATGTGCTCCATCATATAATTAATCCTACAGAGGTTATAGTTTCTTATGTGGACGAAGAAGGAAACCAAATGGCTGAATCGTTTAGAGAGTATATTATAAATGAGACGACTTATAATGCAATAAATATTTTTGGGTACGAAGTAAATCAATCTAGTTTTACTGTCCCAGACAATAGATTGGTTAATGAAGTGAAATTTGTGTACAGAGATTTAGATATATTGAACAAACAGACAGACGGAATAGAAATATATCAAACAAATGAAATTGATACTAATACGAATCTTCCTAAGACTAGATATTATATAGGAAATAATATGACTACAAATCTTTATGTAGATTTGACAGGATTTGATAGAGAAATTACAGATGGAAAGCTTAGGGTTTATTTTGATCCGAAATATGTAGATGAAAGTGCCATTAGTATTCCAAGCGCAAGCAGTATAAAGAGCTGGACAGTTAAAGATGGTATGTTGGAAATATCATTGAATCCAATTTCTGGCGGATTTCAATTAATTGTACCTATAAACTGGAAATTTGAACCTAATATTACTCCGGATAATTATCAATTGGAAATAAATGCATTGTTTTATAGCGAAAATGAAGTAAAGTCTGTAGCTAAGCCGATTTATGTGGAAGGATATTATAATAAACCAGCACTGTCCAAAACAAGTCCATTAAATATACCTGATTATGAT
>JAAYEN010000341.1 GCA_012728775.1 Tissierellia bacterium | reverse complement strand
TTTTCTAAATTCACTAACCCGATATTGTTTATTATAGCTGTTATTAAAAAGGCGATAACTCCTGAAATAAATACATAAAATAGTGATTCTATAATTAACATTTTTTTAATCTGTCTATCAGTCATTCCTATAGCTTTTAATATTGCAAACTCTCTTTTTCTAGATATTATGCTGGTAACTATGGAATTTAGAAAGTTCAAAACTCCAATCAAACCCAAAACAAATGTGAATGCGAAACTCACTAAATAAAATGTATTCTTTAGTCCTTCAAAGTTTTCTATCGCTTTGTTTTTTGATTCATAGTTAGCATTTTTATTTATTCTATTTGTGTAGTCAAATAGAAACTCTTCTGCTTTTTCATAATTATCTTCTTCCACATCGAAAATATATGCAACTGCACCTACACCTGAAGTTTTCAGGTATAAATCTTCTTCTTTTAATACAAACGCCAAAGGTCCAGAATATCTCAAACTCATGGGATGTTTTAACATAGCTTTACACACTACTTCATATTCTTCCCTTTGGAAGTCTTTTACCACTTCAATAACTTCCCCATCATTAGAATTTATTTCATCCAAATCTGAGATTTCTTCTTGGGTTTTTGTATTTATATATTTTGTATCCTTTGTCTTATAAATTTCTACTTTATCACCAATTTCGAATAGATTGGAATCCGGTTCGGGTTTTCCATAATCGTCACTTTTATATAAGGCTATTATTCCATTTTTTGTATTCTTAAGGTCCTCGATACTTCCTTCAAATACAATTAGCTTATCCAATAGGTAGTTATTAAATCCATACAAGGATAAGTAGCTATGGATTTTACCCTCGGGTGTTCTATCGAAATTGTCCAAATATTCTCTATAATTTTCTCCATAATAGCTAATAAACTCTTCTTCCGTTAACGCTATGTTGGCATAGTAATCCACATTTATTTTTCCCCCAGATTGAATTTTTACATTTGCTTTGACTTCTTCAATTTCTGATTCTAAAATAGACCTCTCTTTATCAGATTTAAACACTGTATTGTTAAAATAGCTGGCATTTCCCAGAACAAAATCTGATACGACAAAATTCGTTAAATACTTTTCTTCATCAAATCCCTTGGAAATATTTATAGTTCCTTGGAACAAAACCAGAGCTAAGGCTATGGATATTGCTGAAATAATAGTCTTCTTTTTATTTCTTTTTAAATTTGCCAAACTCATATTTAATATTGAATGTTTTAAAGTTTTTCTATTTTTATTAGTTGAAAAATTGTCCTTTTCTACGTACTTTACAGCTTCCACTGGAGATACTTTCCCAGCAATTATTCCCGGCCTTCTAGCTGACAATAGTACTATAACTAGAGAGAATATTATAGAAATAATTAGATTTAAAGGATCTATATTATAAATGGTATCTACATTAATTAATAAACCCACAATTTTATCTGATAAAATATTTCCTACCAACAACCCCAACCCCAATCCGATGGGTATTCCAATTACTGCTAGAATTAATGCTTGGGTGAGGATAATTTTACGTATTTGTTTTTTCGTGGTACCTATGGTTTTTAATAGACCATAGAATTTTATATCTTGGAGTACTGA
>JAAYEN010000220.1 GCA_012728775.1 Tissierellia bacterium | reverse complement strand
ACCAGGAACTACTCTAATATCTTCAACGCCTAATAAATTAAATAGGTAGTTGTTTCCACTAGCTTTAGGATTGTAACTATTGGGAACTCTTTCTTCTAGTATAAGTTGGCATTTTAAACCTTCTTTTACTGCAGCAGAAAGGGTAAGTCTACAGTGATTGGACTGCACTGCGCCACATGTTAAAATCGTATCTGCACCTTTTTCAATAGCATCTGCCATCAGAAATTCCAGTTTTCTTGTTTTATTACCACCTAAAGTAAGTCCAAGCAAATCGTCTCTTTTAAAATATATTTCCGGTCCATTGACTGCTTTTGTAAAATTCGGTAAAAACTCTATTGGAGTTTTGTAACTAGTATAACGTTTTCTTTTAAATTTCGATAAATCCATACAATTACCTCCTACTTTCCTGTATAATAATATAATATCAGTATATAAATAATTTATCTAGTTAATATATTCCGTTTTCTTTATGATTAGGTTATTATATTTATTACATTTCATTAAAACAAACTTTAGGAGTAATAACCAATGCTTAGTAAATCAATAAAAAATATATTTCCAGGAATTGTATTTGCCATTTTAATAGCAATACCTGCGTGGTTTTTAGGGAAAAAATTCCCTGTAATTGGAGGCCCAGTATTTGCAATAATCTTTGGGCTTATTTTAGGTTCTTTTTATAAAAACGAAAGATTAGAGTCTGGTATAGATTTTACTTCGAAAAAAGTTTTACAATATTCCATCGTTCTTTTAGGCTTTGACATGAATTTGTATAATATTATTCAAGTTGGTCGTGATTCTTTATTGATAATATTAGTAACAATTTCTATAGCATTACTAACTGCTTACATTTTTTCTAAAATGCTATCCATACCACCTAAGACAGCTATTTTAATAGGTGTAGGGTCTTCTATCTGCGGTGGTTCCGCAATAGCTGCAACTGCCCCATCAATTAATGCAGAAAGTGAAGATGTCGCCAGGGCAATTTCCACTATTTTTTTCTTTAACGTTATTGCCGCACTGATATTTCCTACTTTAGGAAGAATATTAAATTTGTCTGATCAAGGTTTTGGTTTGTGGGCTGGAACAGCAGTTAACGATACATCTTCTGTAGTTGCATCAGCAACTTCTTGGTCCGCTATGTCCGGTAATAATTCCGCTTTAAGAATAGCAACAATCGTGAAGTTAACCAGAACTCTAGCTATTATACCAATAACCCTTACACTAGCTATTTATACATCGAAGAAAAATAAATCTAAATCCGGTGAAAATCTAGTTAGCATTAGGAAGATATTTCCATGGTTTATTTTATTCTTTTTACTTGCTGCGATATTAAATACAATATTTACTATACCAGAACATATCACTAAGACATTAGTTTCCACAGGAAAATTTATGATTACAATGGCTATGGCTTCAATAGGTTTTAACACAAATATTCATTCATTGTTTAATAAAGGAGCTAGACCTCTTTTGCTAGGTTTTATCTGTTGGATTGCAATTGCAGTATCTTCTCTAATAGTTCAATCCTTTATAGGAATTTGGTAAGTAATAAAATTATATTTTTACGTAAAGCTTATAATTTACACAAAATAAAAAGCAGGCCAGAAAAATGTTTCTAGTCTGCTTTATTAATTCAAATTATTTAACTTTTTGAGTTAATGTTGCTGTTTTTTCTTCTTGATTCCAGGATAAATCATTTCCAGAATCAGGATTTTCTCTAGTCATTCCCATGGATTCTGCTAAAACTCCTAAAGATACATAAATTCTATCTTCTACCAATTCTGGTGGCGCTTCTCCTTGGAAAACTTCACCGTTTATGGTCATTAGTCCAGTAGAAATATTAATTTTAATAATGAATTTTTCATTAGTAAATGTTGCTGTTTTAATACTTTCATCGTATTCTACTTTCATGCCCAGGGATTCTGCAGCATATCTCAATGGAATCATTATTCTATCATTTTTAATAAATGGCTTCCCGTCCATTTCAATTTCTTCGTAATCTTTAATATAGATACTTTTTCCAACAGTAAAGTGAATTTTAATCATCTTGACTTTTTCAGGTTCTTTCACTATTGGCTTAACTACTGGCTTTGTTGGTCTAGTTTCGTTATCGCCAATATCAGTATCTCTTGAAGAATCAGGTTCTTCATATTTTGGCGGTTCTACAATTGGTTCTGGCTCAGGCTCTGGTTTTGGTTCAGGCTCTGGTTCAGGTTTAGGTTCTGGTTTTGGGTCCTCCACCGGAGGCTTAGGAGTAGGTCCTCATGCCGCCTCTAATTTTTGTGCAGGAAGAAAACCAACCAATAAAATTGCAGTTAAAAGAATTGCAAGTATTGATTTTTTTGCTTTCATTTAAATCTCCTCTTAATATAGTATTTTTTATTAATATTGATATTATAGCATGAACATAGAAAATTACTATATTTATTAAAAAATAAATTATAAATCCTTGATACTCATCTTTTCTATTTCAGTTTTGCTCCTATATTTCTTTCTGCTTAATTTATAAACCAAAGTCATCAAAGCCGCTGGAGTATATGAAAAAATAACAGAGGTCAGTACAATCCTTACCCTTTCCATTCCAGTTATAGATTGGAACACGGCTATATTCAAAAAAATTATGCTTCCTATTAATCCAAAACCAATAGGTAAAATCCATCCTAGATATTTATTTTCTCTTGTGGATAGAAATATCTGTAATAAAGTCGGCAGTATTAATATCATTGGTAAAATTATAAAAATTAAAAATATTTCTGCATTTCCCACTCTATTCATTATCTTTCCCCCTTTGCTTCCTATATTCCTTTACTAAAATCTTAGAAGTTTCAAAATCCAATTTATCATCTAGTGCCAAACGCTTGATCAAATTTACATAAGAGTCCTTTTCAGCACTTTCATTGATTTCAATTTTTTGTATTAGTCTATCTAAGCGCAACCTCACCGTAGGATACGTAACTCCATATTCCTTTGCGATTTCTTTTAAAGAACCCGATGCCAAAATGAAATTTTTTATAAATGCCACATCTTCATCTTCTAAATTTATCATCCATTCAGGTACAATTTCTATCGTCACCTTTAGCACCTCCTTTAATTATATTTAGTATACTCTTTAACTTTATTAAAGTCAATCTTTATAATTATTTTAATAAAGTTAATGCCACGCACTTTAAATAATAATTATAAAAAACTATTGACATAAGAATAAAAATATTATATTGTTTGGTTAGCCACTCAAGTAACTAACCTAATAAAATAATAAAGGGTGGTAATTATGAAATTAAATAAAGATATCTCTATTTTTACTAAAGCAGAAAACGTGTGGAAAGATAAGGATTGGAAAAAAATTATTCTTTTCTTATTGGTAATGACTTTGGTAAGCGTAACTTTTAATATTCTTATCATAAAAAATGGCGGAAAAATTGAAGAAAATATACCTTATGCTGTCGTTTT
>JAAYEN010000091.1 GCA_012728775.1 Tissierellia bacterium | reverse complement strand
TATTAAAATTATTTTTATATCCTTGTCTTCATTTATTTTTTCAGCAATATTTATAAGACTTTTATCAAATACCGCTTCTGAAATCTTAATCATCTTCTCTGTTTTATTTTCAATAATTTTTTTATTAATAGAACTTAGTTTGTTCAAATCTAGCATCTTGTATTGGTCCGTGCTTTTTTGAAATACTTTTGCCAATTTAGGCATTTCTTTATAGTTTTCTACATCAAAGTTATTTTCTTTATTCGGTGTAATTAATAAAATGCCAGGATAATACTGCATTATTTTAAAATCCTCTATATAACTGGTTTTGGGAGCTAGGATAGAATAATTAATATCAATAAATTCGTCTATTCTAACAATTCCTACATTAATATCCTCTAAAGTTTCTAATAATTTCATAACATCACTATTCAAAGGCTCAAAAATAAGTTCCGCTTCTTTTTTAGAAATTAGATTAGTTTCAATATCTAAGTCCTTGGATATAATAACGTTCATTTCTTCATAGATTCTATCAATATCTTCTAATGTCAAACTAAAATCATTTTCAAAGTCAATATATAAACCCGCACCTATAAAATGGTTTAAATCAGCTTTTTGTTCTGGAAATAGATTATTAAATGCTTTTGCGAAAATAACACTTAAAGTTTTAACATAAGTTCTGTTTCCCCACTTTGTACTTACGTCTTCGTATTCAATATTAGCTCCTTCTTCAATTTCAAAGTTAAGTGGTGTGACTATTCCGTTCACTTTTAAAATTGGATATCTCTTATAATTTTCGATGTTTTTCTTTCCGAATTCTAAATATGTGTTTACTCCTAAAGATTTTTTTACTTTTTCAAATTTAATTCTTTCCATGAAATTCTCCTTCAATAATCTTATCTAATATAACTGGATTGTTTGCAATAAAAGTTTGTTTATTTAGGTACTCTAAATGTCTTCCCAAATCATCAAAAACAATTTTATAGCAATGTAAAAGCTGATTATTTAGATTATATTTTTTCTTAAAATAATCGTTTGCTTGTCTTAAACCGTATTTTCGATCTCCTATAACAGGCATTTTCAAAAAACTTAAATGCGCCCTTATTTGATGGGTTCTTCCTGTAATTAAATCTATTTCTAGAAGAGAATACTTATCACTTGTTATTATACTTTTATACGCAGTAATTATATCTTTTGTATAAGAATTTTCTTCTTTGCTTACTCTTACTAAATTTTCATGATTATTCACTTTATTAATAGTGGCATATTCAGTGCTACTTCCTTCTATTTTACCAGAAACTAATGTGTAATAGTATTTTTTAATAGAAGAACTCCTTTGAGCTGTATTCAATTCTTGAATAGTTTCATAGTTTTTTCCTCCAATTAATATCCCTGAAGTATTTCTATCTAATCTATTGGCAATACTTGGCGTAAAGGTTTTAGATAATCTGGGTACAAAATCCCCTTTTTTTATTAGGTAACTCAACATAGAGTCTACAATATTGTCTTCTTTATAATTTCCTTTTGCACTATGGGACAAAACACCTGCCGGTTTGTTTATCAATATAATATTTTCATCTTCGTAAATTATATCTAATTTACTATGACTTAAAATTTTTCTAGGATCAGATTTTAACTTTTCAATAGTTTCATCTGAAAAATATAATTTTATATTATCTCCTAATTTTAATATATATCTTTCATCTACTTTGCTATCATTAACCACAATATTCTTTTTTCTAATCTGTTTATATATAAAACTTAAACTTGCTTTAGCTAAATATTTTCTTAAGAACCTATCTATTCGCTGTTCGGCTTCATTGTTTGTTATAATAATTTCTTTCACATTGTCTCCTCAATATTTACACAATATAATGTTACAATAATTGACAATCTAACTCACAAGTAATATTATACATAATAATGAAATAAATTTCTTGTGTTTTGAAAGGTGATAATTTGAATAGTGTATTTAATAAAATAATAGATTTTTTCGCTTCTATTATATCTAAATTATCCGTTTTATTAATAATTATAGTATTAGGTCTTGTGATCTTTAGCAGAATTGATAAATTATTTAAAATGGATTTAATCGGAGAAACAATTTCCAACCCCGAAAGATTAATAAATGCAAATGTATTAGAAGAAGAGACTATTGATAATTCCGGTCCAGCAAAGATTGTATATGAAGGAAATATAAAACCTGAAGATAGTGCAAGTGCGATAAATGCTGAAAGTTTAGATCCTGATGGAAATAACATAGTAGGATTTGAAATAGTTGAAGGACAATCTGTAACTGAAATTGCTAACACTCTTAGAGATAAAAATTTAATACAAGACCCTCACACATTTGTGAGTTTGTTGGAGACTAGTAATTTATTGGACAGGATAATTCCAGGAGTTTATAAAGTCCCTGGAAATATAAAAAACATGGAACTTATTGAATCTATTACTATACCTCCTGAAGAAGGTGTAGCTGAAGAATCTGAAATGATTGATTTTGAAATAAAACCAGAAGATACACCGGAGGATGTTGCAAAAACACTTTTAGATAAAGGTTTAATCCAAGACCCTCCATCTTTCATTTTATTATTAGAATCCAATGGAGCTATGGAATCTATAATGCCTGGAGTATACAAGCTTCCTAATGATATTCTTAATGCTGAGTTAATTAAAGCGATTACTACTCCTCATTAAATTAATAAAATCGACTTAAACATTTTTTGTTTAAGTCGATTTTTATTACCTATTTTCATTTAATAGCTTATCTTTCAATGTCCATAATTCTAAACTTAAATCCACATAATATTTATGAGGATTTTCCAATCGTTTTTGCTCGTCCCATAATTTATTTATAGCAGACTTACATCTTTCTTGTATTTCATGAATACTTGGATTTTCATAAACTAATTTGCCATTATCATATATTCTTTTTAGCATTGCCTTTGCTTCATAATCAGTTAATATTTGTCTTTTCCAAGTATGAACAGGATGGAAAATTTCAACTTCATCTGTATTAGTATAATCTTCATGATGCATCGATACTAAATCAGCCATTGGAGAGTCATCTTTTTTTGAAAAAAATCTAAATACTTGTTTGAAGCCTGGAGTTGTAATCTTTTCCACATTTTCGCTAATTTTAATTTTAGGGACTATTTCTCCTTTATCTTCTACTGCCACAAGTTTATATACACACCCAAATACTGGTTCGCTCTTCGCAGTAATTAGTCTTTCCCCTACACCAAAAGAATCTAATTCCGCATTTTGTCTAATTAGGGATTTAATAATATTTTCATCTAGACTATTTGAAGCCATAATAGGTACATCTTCATATCCTGCTTCATCTAGTTCCTTTCGAACTCTTTTACTTAAATAAGCTATATCACCACTATCTAGACGAACACCTGTTGGTCTAAATCCTTTTGGCTTAACGACCTCATCAAACACTCTAATTGCATTAGGTAAGCCTTCGTTTAAAGTATCATAAGTATCTATTAATAAATTACAATTGCTTGGATACGTTTCTGCATAGGCTTTAAATGCTTCATATTCATTTTCATAAAATTGTACCCAAGAATGCGCCATTGTACCAAGAGCTGGAATGTCGAACATTTTACCTGCTAAAGTATTCGAAGTTCCTTTACAACCTCCAATATATGCGGCTCTAGCTCCATAAATTGAAGCACTGTATCCTTGAGCTCTTCTTGCTCCAAACTCTACTACAGATTTTCCTTCCGCAGCATTACAAATTCTTCTAGCTTTTGTAGCAATTAAGCATTGATGATTAAGAGTAACTAAAATCAGAGTTTCCATCAATTGTACTTGTATAATTGGGCCTCTTATGACCATTACTGGCTCATTTGGATATATAGTTTCTCCTTCTTCAAAAGACCAAATGTCGCAAGAAAAATTAAAATTTCTAAGATAATCCAAAAATCCATCGTCAAATGATCCGTGAGTTTTTAAATATTCTAATTCTTCCTCATCAAATTTTAAATTTTCAATATAATTTATTATTTGTTCTAGACCTGCAAATATTGCAAATCCCCCATCATCTGGTATTTTCCTAAAATACACATCAAAATAAGCAATAGAATCAGCTTTATTATTCAAATAAAATCCATTGCTCATTGTAAATTCATAAAAATCTGCTAAAAGAGCAAATTTATCGAAATTCTCCACTCTATCTCCCCTTTCTTATTGTTAGTATTATATATTAATAAACAAAAAAAAGACAGTCAAACTTGACTGTCTAATTTTGTTAATCTTTATCAGTTAAAGAATTTGTCCATATCTTCATCTGCACTAGTAATTCCAGAAATTCCAAATTGCTCTACTAAAACATTCGCTACATTTGGTGATAAGAATGCTGGTAAAGTTGGGCCAAGATGAATATTTTTTACACCTAATGCTAATAATGCTAATAATACTATTACAGCTTTTTGCTCATACCATGC
>JAAYEN010000206.1 GCA_012728775.1 Tissierellia bacterium | reverse complement strand
TTCACTACCACCTTGTTGCACATGATTTCCTAATACTTTTCTTAATGCTGCGTGAAGAAGATGAGTAGCACTATGATTTCTCATAATATTTCTTCGTCTTGTGCTATCTACTTTGGCTTCTAAGGTATCGCCAATTTTTATATCACCAAATTCTACTTTACCAATATGAATGGTTATTCCGCCAGAGGTTTTTTTGGTATCTTCAACTTTAAAAACAAAATCTTTACCTTCTAGAACACCGGTATCTCCTACTTGACCTCCGCCTTCACCGTAAAAGCTAGACCTATCTAAAATTACAACTCCTAGTTCTCCTTCAGAAAGTTTATCTAATTCCGCATTATCTTTCATTAGTCCAGTCACTGTTCCAAGGGAGTTAAATTCTTCATAGCCTCTAAAATCCGTAGGTTCTCCATGGATTTCAAATTCTCCACTTTGTGAATGCCATCCTGAATCCTCTCCAGCCAAAGATGCATTTCTAGCTCTCTCTCTTTGAGCTTCCATCTCTTTAGCAAATTCTTCTTCATCCACTGAATAATTTCTCTCTTCCAATATTTCTCTAGTTAAATCTATAGGAAATCCATAAGTATCATATAATTTAAATGCATCTTTACCTGATAATACAGTCTTTATATTTGCATCAAGATTTTCGATATATTCATTTAGAATATCCATTCCTTTATCAATCGTTTCAGCAAATCTATTTTCCTCTGTCTCAATTACAGAAATAATTCTTTCTTCATTCTTTTTCAATTCATCATAACTTACTGACCAAGAGTCTATTACAACTTGGGCAATTTTAGCTAAAAAGCTATCTTCTATTCCTAAAAGTCTACCATGACGAGCAGCTCTTCTAATGATTCTTCTCATAACATAGCCCCTGCCTTCGTTACTAGGAATAATCATATCAGATGCCATAAAAGTCATCGCCCTTACGTGATCTGTAATAACTCTTACAGACATATCTTTTTCGTCATCAGAGTGGTATTTATATCCTGAAACCTCTTCAATTTTTTTAACTATATCTTGTACAGCTTCGATTTCAAAAATATTGTCTGCATTTTCTAATACTGCAGTAAGTCTTTCAAGCCCCATTCCTGTGTCTATATTCGGGTTAGATAGAGGATGATATACACCTTGTTCATCTTTATCAAATTGAGTGAATACCAAATTCCATACTTCCAAGAATCTATCACAATCACAACCTGGTTTACAATCAGGGTCTCCACATCCAAATTCTGGTCCTCTATCTACGTGAATTTCAGAACATGGGCCTGATGGTCCAACTTCTAATTCCCAAAAGTTATCTTCTTTTCCTAATCTAACAATTCTATCTTCTGGTACTCCTATCAAATCTCTCCAAAGGTCATGAGCTTCGTCATCATCTAAGTAAACAGATACCCATAATTCTTCAGGATTCATTTCACAATTAACTGTTAAGAATTCCCATGCCCACTCAATAGCTTCTTTTTTAAAGTAATCTCCAAATGAGAAATTACCTAGCATTTCAAAAAAAGTAGCGTGACGTGCAGTCTTTCCTACATTTTCTAAATCTCCAGTTCTCATGCATTTTTGACAAGTTGCCATTCTAGTTTTTGGAGGCACTAACTCCCCTGTAAAATATTTTTTTAATGGCGCCATCCCTGCTCCTACTAATAATATAGAAGGATCATTTATTGGTACTAGTGAATAGCTATCATGTATAAGATGATTCTTTTTTTCAAAAAAATCTAAAAATTCTTTTCTAACTTCGTGTAATCCCATTCTTTTCATTATACTTTGGTTCCATCCT
>JAAYEN010000029.1 GCA_012728775.1 Tissierellia bacterium | reverse complement strand
AATTGTCAAATAATTTATGTTTTATGAAATCATATATAAAACAATTTATAATCATTCTCAGATTAAAGTGTTATTTTTCATATATGATATAATATTATTAGGTGATTTTATGAAATACAAAAACCCTTATATGAGAAAAATAAAAAACACTCACCCTCTGTTGGTCTCATGTAATTTGTGCAAAACTCCCCTTTTAATTTATCAAAAAGGAGGACGAGGAAATCTTATTAAAATCCAACGAGATCGAATTGTGGAATCAGAATTTGATTTAGACGAGATGGGCAATGGCCTTTATTGCATTAATTGTGGAGAACACCTAGGTTCTTTACGGGATTATTTTGGAGTGCCCTCTTATTTTTTAATACGAGGTTTGGTAAATTCCAGAAGAATTTAAAAATAGAGACGAAGTGATATTTTCTTCGGGTAGTCTAAAATATATAGCAATTCTATGTTGTTGACTTTACTTTTTAATTTGTATATTGAGTTACATTAAGTAATACCACTTCTCTTCAAAGACATATGCAAATTATTAGATAGCCTTATAGTCAGCATGCCTGATGCTGATTTGTCAATTAGAAGAGTCTTATTAATATATTATGGTACAAAAAATAGCACTTCAATCACAAATTATCGATATAAGTGCTATTTTTATATTTCTTTTTTTGCCCTAAATATGATGCTATTACGATTATCTCGCTATCTTTTATATCTGCGATTATTCTGTAATTTCCTATTCTATATCGCCATAGTCCTACTTGATCTCCGACGAATCCTTTACCATAAGTTCTAGGGTTTTCAGAATTGTCTATGTTGTCTTTTAGATATTTGATTATCAATTTTTGTACTGAACGATCTAATTTTTTTAACTTTTTATCAAAATTAATATTTGTTCGTACTCTATATTTCATTCTCTAATCCTAACTCACTAATGAGTTCATCTAATGGTCTAGTGATTTTATATTCTTCATTTTCTAAATATTCTTTGTAAATTTTTAAGTCATATTCGTCTTCTATTTTAGAAATTGCTGCTTCTCTTAGAAATTCTGAAACACTTATTCCTATCTCTGCTGCATGTCTTCTTATAAGTTGTTCATCATCTTTGGAAAATCTTACTGATAGCATCTTCATCACCTCTTATATTGATCGTAAGACAAAATCATACAATATTCAAGGCTTTATGCAGATTCATTTGGCTTTATTTTCACTAGTGCACCATATTCCAAAATTTGTATTTAATATCATGCTTTTCGCAAAATTTTCTAAATTCTTCTTCGTCGAATCTTTCTCCGAATATTTCTAATAGTCTATCTACTGTATGAGTCTTTGTAGTTTTAGGCAGATTTTCAAGTAATTTCTTATAATTTGTTTCATCAAATCGG
Organism: Tissierellia bacterium; assembly: GCA_012728775.1. The sequence goes on along the minus strand of JAAYEN010000029.1, from coordinate 2,312 downwards.
TATATTACTTCATAGTCTCCACCACCAAAAACTGATACATTTAAATCCTCATAGCCTATATGAATAAATCCATCTTCTGTTCTCGAAATCATTAGGTCACATTTATACATTTTATTACCTCCTATAAATTAAAACTATTTGCTTTCATTTTTCAATAATTCGTAATATTTGAGATACTTTTGTTGTCGTTCTAGGTCGCTTGTTGTTGGGGATTTTATTCGTTTTAGATTGGAATTGTGTTTTAAATCGGATAGTTTTACTGCTTTTGCAATGGGATTTTGTTTAAGTAGTTTGATGTAATCTGAATAGGTTTGATATGGGTTTTGGGTTAATAGTTTTAGTGCTTCTCGTTGTGAATTTGTTAGGAATTTTACGTCTTCTAGTTTTGTATCTGTGTCTTCAAATACATCGTGAAGGAGTGCGACTATTTTTTCGTCATATCCTTTAACGTTCATGGATACCGTGCTTGGATGAAATATATAGGGTTTTCCTCCTTTGTCTTTTTGCTTGTAATGGGATTTACACATTAGCACAAAAGCTTTTATTAAATTTATCATATATAACTCCTAGTTTTTTGTGTTTTCATAGATGGTGAAACGGTGGGTCTGGGAAGACCGCACCTTACATCAAGTATTTGTCGGAAACCTCTTTGTATTTATCTAGTGTTTCCATCATAAATTCTATTGGGTCGGTGGTTATGTCTTTTAATATGTCTTGTAGCACATAGTTGGAGTATCCGGAGATTAGTTTTACGTTATCCTTGTCAGTGGTTGGGAAATGGATACTTCTTGCGTCTACGTTCCAGAAAACTATTTCTGGCATTTTTATATTTCTTTTTTTGTATTTTCTTTTTATTTTGTCATATCTTGACATTTCTATATCTATATCTCCTTGCCATCCTCCGTCGAATTCCATATCGGAGATTATTATTACCTTATCTATTTGTTCTTCTTCGGGTACATTTATTGAAGATTTCAAAATTACATTATATACCAATTCTATATTAGTGTTGCTACAGTCTCCATAAGTTGCTATTTCGTTTAACTTTTCTTGTAGTGTTTCACATTTTTCTAGAGAAATTAGTTCAGGTTTAGAAGAAAAGGTTATAAATTTGTCCTTAAATTCTCCTTTTAGTTGTTCAGAATATAGTATCGCCAAAGCAGTTGCTATTTCCAGTGGCGTCCCCAACATGGAGCCAGAGCCATCTCTAACTACTATGGTGTTAGTTTCAGTTTCGAATCTTTCCATTGCTTTCCATTGTTCTTCCATTAATTTAATCTCGTATTCTTCAATGCTTTTTGATTCCCAGTTGCTTATACTTTTATAATATTTGCTAATTATTTGGTGTGGATAGAGAGTTCCTACATTTATTTTGGTTTCGCCTTTGGATAGATTGGACAAATACTCTAGATATCTTTTCTCATCATTTCTATAAAAGGCTTGTCTATATTTGTGCATGGCTTGGGAGGTCACTTTTGCGTAATCAAAATCATATTCTTTTTTAGATAATTTTCTTTCTAGGACTCCAATTTGCTTTCTCAGTGTAGATAGCGTCTTTCTATATTCTTTATTACTCATTCCTAGCTCGGTACATAAAAACAATGCTAGTTTTCTCGTTTCAAAACTCGAGGTATTAATACTAGGCAGCCATTTTGCCATCAGGGATGGGTTTTGAGAATTCAAGTCTTCGTCTAGTTGTTTAGATATAAATTGTACAGTTTTTTCTTTTGTTCTTGGGTTTTCTAATAGCAACAAAATATCATCCCATCTTCCAATTTCAGGGATTTCATTTATTATATTTATTAGTTTGTTTGAATAGTTTTCAGATAGCCATTTAATTCCCAGCCTAAAGTTATTTCTCTCTCCCATTCCTCCTCTGACATCTCTAAGGTAGAATAGATTTCTTATCGCTAGCTCTTGATTTTCGTTATATGCTCTTATAAATAAGGTCATAAAATCATCAGAGTTATATCTCATTGCTCCCATCAATCCAAATAAGTCTAGGTTTTCATCAAAGGTGGATTTATAAGCGATGTCCAGATTTTCAGTCAAAGTAAAATTAAGCTCTTTTTTAATATTGTCTAAAGTCTTCATGATTTTCTCCTATTATTTAGTTTTTAGTTTTTAGTTTTTGAATTAAAAAACAAGATACATATTAAAGTATATAATTAACTTCTAATTACTATACTCTTTTTCTGATTATCAACAGTTTATTTGTTTTTGCTGTTAGTATCTTTACTGAAAGGACAAGACTCGTAAACTTAGTCTGAAAATAATGCTGCTAGAGTCTTTAGTTTATAGGCTTTCTGATT
>JAAYEN010000021.1 GCA_012728775.1 Tissierellia bacterium | reverse complement strand
TAAAAGAATTAAGCGTTAATTAATTTCACCTATATATTGTATCACAGAGATTTTTTCTAATCAATAATTTTTTCTCTTCCAAATAATATAAAGTCTTTAAATACGTTAAGTTTAAAAAATACCCCTACAACTATTGAGACTATTATGGTCTCCATAGTTTTTAATAAAGAATTTATAACTATATAAGCTACAGTTTTTCCAGTAAACATAATGGAAATAACTTTGTTTATAGTGATTTGTCCGAAATCATTAAAATTATTGCTTATTCCTTCTGACATTTCCATTAGACTATTGTTATCATACATATATAAATATTCTATTTTACCAAATGTATCGGATCTAAAAAAACTATTTATAACATTTACAATTATTCCAAAAAGTATGGTATATCCAATAGTCGCTAAGAAAAGATTAAATTTATGCCCTTCCATAAATGCTTCTGATTCCTTGAGAGCTCGTCCAGGAGAAATATCTCTATTCAAGTACATGCAATAAAACCATGCAGCATAAGCATAGGTTTTATATACTCCAGGAAAAAACAACAAAAGTGTCCACAATGTGATAAAAAACATCTCTGCAAAATAACCTCTAAATCCCATGTAAAGAGTTCCAAATCTGCCATTGATAAATCCAGTCACGTCTCCTTGGTCCAGTCTTTCACCGATTTCCACTCGCTTGCTAGCACCTAAAGATATACCTTTTGATAACATAGCTAATATAAATGCAAGTATCGGCGAGACAATAGAAATAAAATTCGAACCGAAATTTGAAAATTTTAAAACTCCATAATCAAGCAACATGCTATAGTCTCTTAGATATTTCAACGCCTTTATCTGGGAATTTATTGTATTAAGAGTATTTGATCCTAAAATTACAAGAAACACCAGTGGCAGCAATTGTAAGTACGACTCCCAAAATATTTCCACCAACCAAAGGCGCAGCCAACTGTTAACTGTTAATTGTAAACTACCCTATCGCCTCCAATAAATATTACAACGGAAAATACTACAAAATGTGAAAATTGTACCCACTCCTCCAAAGTCGTCATAACATTTTGAAGGCAAGATAAATCATCTTATACAATTCAAGGGCGGACTCATGAAATAAGAGTTCACAATGCGCTATTGCCGCACTGATGTTCAAACAGTAACCAATAAATACATCTTCATAGTCATAAGCTATCTCAATTAACCGCTCATGAGAACGCTGTTACGACTTTTCCGTCCCGGACAATTTGCACATTTCTTCGTAAACTTTTCCTTATGCAATATTTATTTCCAGCTACAATGTCAGGCAAATTCAATTTCTCAATTGTAGGGGACATGTTCCCACGCGTCCCACTGACACAAAGATAAATTTTCGCAAAAAACATACGTCAAGCACATCCAACCCACCAACCAAAGGCGCAGCCAACTGTTAACTCTTAACTGTCAACTGTAAACTAGCCTCACCATGTACAAAGTCCAAATCTCTCCTGTATTTTCCAAACTATTCTCAATACAGGACTCGTCTCATAATATTCTTCTATCCCCATAGTATAATCTCCATCTTCGTTGTTCCATATTCTTTGGAAATAATTTTCTATTTCTTCGTGTATAGGTGTAGATTTTTTAATTTCCAACTCTAAATTCGTCTCTAGATTTAAATCCCTTAGATTTCTTCTTGTGAAATTGGCACTTCCTAAGATTGCAACTGGATCCTTGTCTAGGAAATCAAAATATGCCATCTTGGTGTGGAATTGCTCTCCTGTGGTGTTGTACCAGCGCACTTCCAGCTCTGGATATTTTTCAATTAGCTCACTAAGTGCTGGACGATTGGGGCTTCCGTTTTTCTCCAGTCCAAAAGCATCCTTGTTTAAATCGGCGACTATCTTAACTTCCACTCCGCGTTTCGTCGCTTCTCCCAGTTCTTTTAAGATATCAAAATCAGAAATATAAAATATTCCTAACCATATCTTATCCCCCTTATCGCTTTTCGCGATATGATTTTTTAAACTATTAAAAATCGCCTTTTCTGTAATGACGGTGATTTTAACGTCCCCATCTTCCACTTCTTCACTTTTCCAATTACTTATCAATTCAGGCGGATTTTCTACTAGTATAAGTTCTGACTTAATTAAATCTTCCATACTAGGTCCATAGAATTTAACCGCCACGTTTGAGTGAAGGGAGCTAGGGTCATGGGGATTTGATGAAGATACTATGGCTGCATTTTCTGTGACGTAAACTTTTCTGTGATTTCCCTTGAAGTTAGCAAGTTTAATTATAGATCTCACATTTACCTTCGGCCCATTTTTGTCAAAAAAGTTCGGTATCCATCCGATTCCATTAGTTCCAAACCACTGGGCATAGGCGCGGTAAAATCCTGAAATCAAAGGATTGCTATCCCTAAGTTTATTTAAGTCAGTGACTACAACTTCAATCCCGCCTTCTTTGAGTCGTTTTAAATTTTCTTGCTCATAAGCTCCATAAAAATTGTTCAGGGGATCAGTAATCAAAATTATAGGCATTTGAGGATTTTCTTTTTTCTTTTGGATAAGTAAATCCGTCATCTCCCTTACTTGGGAAGGGTATTCCATTTCGCCCTTCGTATATTCGTCATTGTATAAAAATATATCCAGCAAAATAAATTCCTTTGCCCGTTGAATTAATTCCATCTGGGCATCAAAAATCCTATGCTCGTGGATTCTTTCACCTTCCTTCACATATGTAAGATCATACAAAAACTCCACATCTTCCCCATAATGTTGAGTACCTAAATAGTTAGTCCCAGGTGGATTTTTGGTCATAAAGCTTACAAGAAATGGAACTAGTACTATTAATGCTATCAAAATTATCTTTTTCATTTTTATTCCTCATTTAAATTATAATTTGATTATAACATAAAAATAAGCCGCATCTCATCGGCTTATCTTATAATAATTTTATCTATTGAGCTAAAAAATCTACTGCAAATTGGCCCATGGCTCTTATACCTAATGGTATGGCATCTGGGTCTATGTCGAAGTGGACGTTGTGGTGGGATGCGCCACTTCCTATCTTTTCGTTTTTAATTCCTATGAATACATAAACGCCTGGATACTTTTCCAAATATCTTGCGAAGGGTTCCGTTGCGAAGCCTGGTTCATCTGGTAGTAGAAATTCTTCTCCTAATTGGCTGATTATAGAATTTTTCGCCATTTTCGTAAGTTCTAAGTCATTCACAAGGGGAACTCCCACTTTTTCAATGTTTAAACTGTTTCCAAATTCTACCTTACAATTATGGGCTTCTCCCACCAATGTGGAAACCTTTTTTATAATCCTAAGTGCTTTCAATCCTTCTTCCTTATCGAAGTATCGAATGCTGCCGCCGATATTGGCTTCGTCTGCAAAAATATTTTGGGACGTATTGCATTCCAATTTTGTCAATCCAAAAGTCACCATTTTCCTAGGATCCAGTTGATTAGTCCACGCAGTAGCCAAGTTAGAAATAATTTGAACTCCTGCCATAAGAGGATTAATGGACAAGTCAGGTCTAGCGCAGTGTCCTCCTCGACCAATAACTTTTATATTTATTGCGCTGGCTCCTGGGAGAGTCGGTCCTGGATTTACCACGAATTTTCCAGAAGGTATGTAGTTCATAACGTGGTTTCCATAGATACCATCTACATTATAGGATTCTATTCCCTCCATCATAGCTCCTACTCCAGCTCCTATTTCTTCTCCTTCTTCAAACAAAAATAATATTTTCCCCTTTAATTCATCTTTTAATTCCACCAAAACTCGGATGGCACCTAACAAAATCGCCATATGAGCATCGTGTCCACACGCATGCATAACTCCAGGATTTTTGGAAATGAATTTTCGTCTTTGGTTCTCGTTCATTTCACTTTCTATCATAGGAAGTGCATCTATGTCAGCTCTTAAAGCCAAGGTCTTTCCATTTCTTTTCGTATCCAAAACCGCAAAAAATCCAGTACCTTCTACTTCCACAATTTCCAATCCCAAATCCTTTAGCTCGTTTTTTAAATATTTGGATGTTTCAAATTCCTTGGACGAAACTTCTGGATTTTCGTGAAGATAAATCTGAGATTCTTTGGCGTAATCGGCATATTTTTTTGTCAAAAAGCTTATCTTATTATTCATAGTCATCATCTTTCTAAATTATAAAAAAGTACTCTGAAATATATGATATATCATAGGTCCTAAAATGGCAGGCAAGTAATTTGAGATTTTAATTTCTTTCATCTTTAAAAGGTTAAAACTCAAAGCCAGAATCAAAACTGACCCTATGGCTGAGATTTCATTTATAACTTCAGGAGTAAGTATAGGCGCGATGAAAGTCGCCAGCATAAAGAAAAAGCTTTGATAAGTAAAGGTAGTAATTCCACTTAAAGCTACTCCAAATCCAAAGGAGGTACTGAATATTATAGAACTTATCAAATCTAGAACAGTTTTTAATATTAAAAGTGAGCCATCATTTTTAAGAGCAGCATTGACAGGTCCAATAATAGCCATGGAGCCTATAGCATGAATCATCATAACTTGAACGATTCCCCTAGTATGTCTAGGATTACTTCCTTTGAACTTGGATTGGAGAGTTTCTCCCAGTTTATAGAATTTTCCATCTATGTCTATGGCTGTTCCTATGATTCCACCTACTACTAAACTTATCATCATCAACATAGAATTTTCAGTTTGAATAGCTCCTTGCATTCCTATTACGAGAAGTGACAAGTTCGCAATTACTAGGATTGAATCAATTTGTTCATCGGACATTTTATGCCCTACGACTCGTCCTATTAGAGCTCCTAATACTATGCCAACTCCATTAAAAATATTATAAATCATATTAACTTCCCCCTTTCAAATATTATAAGATTATTTCACGATTAAATCAATTAACAAACATTAGAAATTTGGATTTATTAATAAAAAAAGTGAATATATTGATAATGAGTTTCAATATATTTGATTTATATTAAAAATAAGTTTTTATTGTTTATTTGTCAATTAACTATTGCAATTGTTCACGTAATATAGTAGTATTTATATACAATGTCAAGCGATTTAAATATATTTTAATTTAACTATTAACTTGCACCATTTATATACATATTTTTAAGTAGCAAGTTAGCACTTTTCTGGACAAGTTTTATGCTTGACAAAATAAAATAGGAGGTATTAAACAATGAGTGAACACGGAGCACAATTAAAACAAACCCTAGGCTTTTGGGACTTAATGGGTGCGGCTGTTTGACAGATTATCGGAGCAGGAATCATGTCTCTAACAGGTGTTGCTATCGGAATGACAGGAAGGTCGGTACCTATCGCGTTTGTGTTATCGGCATTAATGGTTTTGACTACCAATATGCCACTTGCACTAATCAATACTATCGCTAGATATCAGGGTGGTGCTTATTCAATCATAGGTTCCGGACTGAACAAAAAGTTTACTGGAATGTATTCTGTACTATTTGTACTTACAAACTTGAGTTTGTCTATGTATACCTTGTCTTTTGCAGACTATGCTCTTCCATTTTTACCAATGGTACCTAGAAAGGCTTTGGCGATTGGATTATTGGTAATAATTTATGGTTTGAACTATAGAGGTATAGACAAGTTCTCCCAATTCCAAAATGTTATCGTATTGTCTCTAGTAGTAGCACTTGCTACATTCTCGGTATATGGTATGTTAAACATGGATATGTCTACATATTACAATACAGAGACGTTTATGACTGATGGAGTATTAGGATTACTTACTGCTACAGCACAATTAACATTTGCTACTGGAGGTGCAAACGTAATTGCCAACCTCTCCGCAGAGGCCAAAAATCCGACTAGAGATATTCCTATGGTAATGATAACATCTACTATTGGTGTTGCTGTACTTTACGCATTTATGGCTACTATTGCAGCAGGAATATTGCCAGTTGATCAAGTTGCAAACCAACCTCTTACACTTGTAGCTGAAAGAGTGTTACCTAGAGCATTGTACGTATTTTTCATAATTGGTGGTGCATGGTTTGCACTTATTTCTACACTTAATTCCCAACTAGCGACTTGTACAAAACCATTGATTCAAGCTGCTAAAGACGGATGGTTCCCAGAAGGTTTAGCTTATATCCATCCTAAGTATAGAACACCTACACGTCTATTGACTTTTTTCTTCATAGTAGGATTAATACCAGTATTATTAGGTCTAGACATAAGCTTTATCTCTAGAACAGTAACTTTCGTAGGAACTGTAAATAACTCTATGATAGTTTTATCTTTCTACTATGCTACTAAGAAATACAGTGAGCAATGGAAAAAATCTCCTCTACACTTAAGTGAAGGACCTAAAACTTTGTTAGTAGTAGCTGCAATAGCAATCTACTTATTACAAGCTTTCTTGATGGGTAGATCTTTGCCACTATACTATGTAGCAGGAAACGTAGTTGTATTTATCCTTGCATATACTTTCGCAACTACTAAATACAACAGTGGAAAGGTTAACGTATCACAATCTTATACACTTAACGACTAATAACAAAATTGATTTTAGCGAAGATCTATCGATCTTCGCTTTTTAATTTTTAATGAATATTTCTTACTTAAATTACTTAATTATCTGTGATATAATAATAAATAAACAAAGGAAAATATTATAATGCAGGAGGAAGATATGAAAATTTTTATCGGATCAGATATCGAAGGCGTGGCTGGACTTTCTACCTTTGAAGAATCGGGAATGCAAGATACAAATAAATATCAATGGGCTTGCCATCAGATGAGTAAAGAAGTTGCGGCTGCCTGTAGAGGAGCATTTAGTGCAGGTGCAAATGAAGTAGTAGTGAAGGATGCCCATGCTTACGGGAGAAATATCATCATTGATTATCTGCCAAAAGAAGCTATGCTATTGAGCTCTAATACAAATACACCTTGGTCCATGGTGGGTGGAATCGATGAAAACTATGACTATCTCATGTTCATAGGATATCATGACGCCGCAGGAAGCGATACAAACCCCACAGCCCACACCATTAGTTCAAGAGTTGTGACCAAAATGACTCTAAACGGGAAGTTGTGTTCAGAATTTTTACTCTTCGCAACGGCAGGAGCATATCTGGGTATTCCTACGGTATTTTTAAGTGGCGACGAAGGAATAGCTACTAGAGCCAAAGAGTTTTCCCCCACTATTGTGACCTATGGAACAAAAAGAGGTATAGGAAATGCAGTAATTTCAAAACAACCAGAGCTTGTAATTGCTCAAATCGAAGAACAAGTAAAAGAAGCACTATCAGGAGATTTAAGTAGGCACAACGTAGAACTACCTGAACATTTTGAAATAGTGATTAATTATTTTAGACATTTTGAAGCTCTAAGTAAATCCTACTATCCAGGAGCCAAATTAGTGGATCCTTACACCGTGAAATATGAACACGACGATTATTTTGAAATATTGAGATTTTTGCACTTTACAATTTAGGAGAAGAAGATGAAATTACCAAGACACATAGAATTAGCAAATTTACCTACGAAAATAGAAAAATTAGAGAGGTTTTTCGAAACAGAAAAAAATATTTATATTAAAAGAGATGACCAAACGGGCTCAGAGCTATCTGGTAACAAGGTTCGTAAACTGGAATTTGCCATCCAAGAAGCGATGGATTTGGGTGCGAAAACTTTGATAACCTGTGGCGGAATCCAATCCAATCACGCTAGGGCTACAGCAGCGGCTGCGAAAAAATTGGGATTGAATTGCATATTGGTTCTGAGATCCGACGAAGAATATAAGCCAGATGGAAATTATTTCCTAGATATATTATTAGGTGCAGAAATTAGATTGGTAAGTAGCGAAGACTTTTCTGACAATCTGGCGAATATACTAGAAGATATTAAAAAGGAATGTGACGCAAAGGGCGAAAATGGATATATCTTGCCAGTAGGCGCATCCAATGGCATCGGAACTTTCGGATATGTAAAAGCCATGGAAGAAATTAAATCCCAAGAAGATGAGATGGGAATTACCTTCGATACCGTAGTCTGCACAGTGGGATCAG
>JAAYEN010000033.1 GCA_012728775.1 Tissierellia bacterium | reverse complement strand
AGTGGACTATAAGTTCTAGATACTAATGATTGTATTGCCATAACTATAGCTGAACCTACTACAACTGCGTCAATAGTTTGGTTTGGAAGAGAACCATGTCCAGATTTTCCATGAACAGTAATCTCGAATTTATCTGCTGCTGCCATTCTTTCTCCTGCTTCTAAAGAAACTTTACCTGATTCTAATTCAGACCAAACGTGAGTTCCAAAAAATGCATCTGTCTCTTCATACCAATTTCCATATTCCATTAAATATTTAGCACCTTGTCCAATTTCTTCTGCAGGTTGGAATAAAAGATAAATTTTTCCAGGAAGTTCATCTTTGACTTCATTTAATATTTTAGCAGCTCCTAGTAACATTGCCATATGTCCATCATGGCCACAAGCGTGCATTTTTCCATCGACTTTTGATTTATATTCTACTTCATTTTTTTCAGTAACATTTAGAGCATCCATATCTGCTCTTAAAGCTATGGTCTTGCCAGGTCTTCCACCATTGATAACACCGATTACTCCAACTTTTGCTCCAGCATCAGGAATAGTATATTCTATGCCCATTTTATCTAACTCTTCAGCTACTCTTTTTGTAGATTCATGTTCTTCCATGGACAATTCTGGATTCTCATGGAACCATCTTCTCATTTCTATGGTATAATCCCCATATTTTTCTACCAAATTTTTTATATCCATATTATCTCCCTTCAAAATTTTACTACCATTAAAATATCGACATGTTTTTTATTTATTATAATAAATATAGTACTTATAAAATCAATTGTCAAGACACTAAACTATTATTGGGATTTGACTTTAGATTTTTCAATTAACATAAATATAAAACCTAATACAACTGCAGGAACTATCCAAGCAAAACCTTCAGTAGCAAGGGGGAGAGATTGGATAATTCTTATGGGAGTATCAAAGTTCACACTTTCTGGTGTCATATTTGCAAAAAAAGGACTATATCTTAAATTTTCTAATATATTATTTATTTGATCTTCAGCAGCTAGAAAGTTTTGTATAACAGATAAAATAAGTGCTCCTAGGCAAGCCCCTTTGTAGACAGATTTATATTTAATAAAATTATCAAATAGGGATAAAACTATTAATACAATAGTCACAGGATACATAAGAGTTAAAAGAGGCACTGCCAATGAAATTATTGTATCCACACCATTTATTGCAAAGAATCCACTAAATGCACAAACTAAATAAACCACCATTTCGTAAGTTAATTTAGGCGAAAATTGAGAAAAGAAGTTTCCAGCTGTAGCTGTAAGTCCAACAGCAGTGGTCAAACACGCCAAGCTCACCGCTATCGAAAGTATTATACTTCCAGTATTACCCAAAAGTTCATTCACTATACCTATTAGTAGTTCTGCTCTGGAAAGATCAGAAGAAAAAACACCTGAACTAGTGGCTCCCAAATATAAAAATCCTCCATAAACCATAAAAAGACCTAAAGCAGAAATTATTCCAGCTCTAATTGTAATTTGTATTTTTTCATTTAAGTTATCATATCCTTTGTCTGCGATACTTTGAATTATAATCGTAGCAAATACCAAGGAAGCCAAAGCATCCATAGTCTGATAACCTTCTTCGAATCCTCTAAGAAAATTTTGTTCGGCTCCTGTATTTACAGGCACACCTATAGGCATAGTAATTCCCACTATTATTATTGCTGAAAGTACAATTAGTAAGATCGGCGTTAAAATAGACCCTACTTTATCGATAACTGTTGTAGAATTTATCGTAAAAAATATTGTTATCAAGAAAAATATAATGGCAGAAATGATGGGACTAGCACTTGGAAATAATGGTTTAATTCCAATTTCATATGTAACTGCTGCTGTTCTAGGAATTGCCAATAAGGGCCCAATGCAAATTACTATCATAAAGGTTAAAAACATTGCAGGCTTTTCACCTAAATGTTTTGCCACGTCAACAGATTTTCCTCCTGCCTTTGAAGCAGCTATTACTCCAAGTACTGGAAGACCTACCCCAGTTAGTATAAATCCTATTAAAGCTCCAATCCATTTATCTCCTGCAATAGCACCTAATGTTGGT
>JAAYEN010000161.1 GCA_012728775.1 Tissierellia bacterium | reverse complement strand
TAGCTCGTCTTTAAATATCAAAACTTCACCGATTACAGAAATAGGAACTTCCAATGTAGAAATAATAGAAGCTTTTGAAGAAGGTACGCCTAACTTTAGGCCATTTAAATAAAATAAATAACTAATTGCCGTGGATAGAACGCCTAGCATAATGATAAAAAAATAAACTAACGGATTATAATTTCTATTTAAAAACTCCATGGGATTTGAAAATAATAAGGAAAAAATAAATGCAAACAAAAATGTATACATGAGAATAGTCTCTTGTCTATATTTCGCCACGGAAGCTTTACTGATAATAGTGGATAGTGCAAAGGTAAATCCTGATGCCAATCCAGTTATAAGACCTTTTTTACTAATTAGAATATTGGACGAGTCGCCATTAGTAACTGTGAAGTAAATTCCCATAACCGCCAATATTAAAGCAAATATTTTTAAGCCATTTATCTTTTCTCTAAAAAATATCCTAGACATAATCATGACGAAAATAGGCGAAGTATAAAGAAGGGCCACTGCTGTAGCTATATTGGTGGAGTCTATCGTTAAAAACATAAATAAATTATACAAAGCATGGCAAAATATCCCTAAGGATAAAGCATGAAAAATCCCACCCTTGTCGATCTTTAAAAGCAGGGGATTTTTAATTAATATATAGATAAGCAAAGCAATAAATCCAAATAACAATTTCAAAGAAACTACATCCTTTGACGGAAATCCCATTTCAATAATATACCTACTATATACTAAAGCAGTTCCCCATAAAGACGTACTAAATAAAATTTGAATTGTACCGTTATATCTATTTTTCTCCATAATTCTTTCCCGTCTAATAATATAATAATCCAATTAATATTATATTACATAGTCTAGGAAAGTATCATTATACATATTGGCGCATAATAATTTAATCCAATAGTGCATTTTTACAATTTATATTAATGAATGAAACTTTGAATTATCTTAAAGACAAATAGAATTTGGCAATTTACATTTATATTTCTATATTATATAGTAAGCTTAAGTAAATAAATTTATTAATAATTAAGGGAGTGGATATAAATGAAGCCGATTATTGGAATTACTTCGAATTATTCAGATGACGATATGCGATTTGCAGCACAAGGGTTGGGAGCTAGAGGACAAGAATGGTCTGTCATTGCAAATGATTATTCTGATGCCATAATAGAAGCTGGTGGGATACCTATCGTAATTCCCATCTCTGAAGATAAAAAATATCTAGAAAAAATTGCTGATTTAATAGATGGACTTCTCTTAACAGGTGGTGCTGATATAAATCCCCTTTTGGCAGGACAAAGGCCAGATGAAAAAACTGGTAGAATATCTTCTAAAAGGGATTCTCAAGAAATGATGCTTTTGGATTATTTTTACAATAAAACTAAAAAACCTATTCTAGGAATATGCAGAGGAATGCAGTTTTTAAATGTATTTTTCAATGGCAATTTGATTCTAGATCTTCCTAGGGAAGGATATTTGTCCCATACCTTGGTAAATAACGAAAGATTCTTTCCCTCCCATGCTGTGGAAATAGAGGAAGATTCCATACTAAGAGAAATTTTTGAAAGTGATTCCATAATGGTTAACTCCCTCCATCACCAAGCCGCTGGAATTTTGGGAGATAATTTAAAAATCTCTGGAAAATCAGAAGACGGCGTAATCGAAGCTATGGAATACCATGACCTAAAGGAAAGATTCATCTTAGCAGTACAGTGGCATCCAGAAATGATGGCCATTAAAGACTATAATCACCAAAAAATATTCGAATACTTCGTTAAACGCGCGAAATAAAATAAATAGCCTAGGTCATAGTTTAATAAAACTTATATCCTAGGCTATTATCATCTTTACAAATAATCTTTTTTCTTCAATATATACACCATTATCAAGCTCAAAACTATCTGTAATGCCAATAAATACCAAAATGCGAGGGGGTGTTTGCCTATGGGTACTGCCGTATTCATGCCCCATAGTCCCCCAATTATTGTGGGTATTGTCAGTACAATTGTTATGGACGTAAGTACTTTCATAACTGTATTTAAGTTATTGCTTATGACATTGGAATATAGATCCGATAGATTTTCCAGCATACTTACCAATGTGTCTATGGTGATTTGGGCTTGTTTATTTTCTTTGAACAAGTCGTGCATAAGCATCTTTCCTGACTTTGTTTCTGATATATAGTCCAAATTATGGAAATTATCAATAACCAATCCATTTTCTTGAATTCCTGTTCTGAAATAGATTAAACTTCTTTGAATTTCAATCATTTGTTGCAAAAATTCAGTTTTCGTAGAAGTCCTAATTTCATTTTCAAACTCTTTAATCTGTAAATCTTGATGTTTAATAAATTCATTAAATATTTTAGAAATTTCCCAAGCCAATTCCACTACCAAACCATCAAAGTCTTGTGTTGATTTAATATTTTCTATAACATAATTTTTAAGTTTTTCAAATATTGGAGAATCTTCGCATCTGGCTGTAATTATTACATTTTCTAACAATACTACAGACACTGCTCTAGTATAATATCTGGTCTCTGATAGCTTAATGGGATAGCTAAATACAAATAAATCAGGCCTTTCGTCTTTTAGGCCTTCTGTACGAGGCACCTCAAAGGGATCCAATACGTCGTGAAGATAATCTCTAGGAATTCCATACTCCTTAGTAATTTTATCTATTTCTTCGTCATTGGGATTTACTAACTGAATCCAAAGGGCATCCCCACCATTTATATTCTCTTGCATACTTCCATCTACCAAAGAGTATCTAAATTCCATAACTCCTCCAAAAACTATTTTATTTTAAATTCAATTATTTTTGAACAATAATTTTTTAACTTTCTTATTATATACCCTGAAAAATCTCTTATGTATAAGTAAATCAAAAAGAATTAGAAATATAAAAATTAAAAAACTCCTTTGCTCTTTTGAACTGGGGAATTTTAACTCATTTATAACAGTATCTTTATTATTTAAGATATTCCAATGCACTTCTTACGTGTAGCTCTACGCCTAAGGTTAAGACATCCTCATCGATATTAAATTATAGATTTTAACCAAAACTTTATATACATATTGGATAAAAAAATGCACCCCTTAAAGAGTGCATTTCAATTTAATCTTAAATTTTACCTACTAGGTCTATTCCTGGTGTTAATGTGTCTCCGCCGTCGTCCCAATTAGCTGGACATACTTGATCTCCGTGTTTGTAAACGTATTGAGAAGCTTTAACTTTTCTTAAAAGTTCTTTTGCTGCTCTTCCTATTCCCAATTGATGGATTTCGTATGCTACGACTTCCTTGTCTGGATTTATTACGAAGGATCCTCTAAGAGCTTGTCCTTCTTCTTCAATCAATACTCCAAACATTTCAGAAAGTGTAAAGTTTCTATCTGATACTAGTGGATATTCCACTTTTTTTATAGCTTCTGATGTGTCTTTCCAAGCTTTGTGAACGAATTCTGAGTCTGTAGAAATTCCATAAATTTCAGCTCCAATACTTTGGAACTCTCCGTAGTGATTAGCAAGATCTTCTAGTTCTGTTGGACATACGAATGTGAAGTCGCCTGGATAAAAGAAAAATACTGACCACTGGCCTTCTAAATCTTTGTCTGTTAATTCTACAAAATCATTTTTGTGGAACATTGGTGCTTTAAATTCTTCTACTTTTTTACCTATTAAATTTCCCATTTTTCACCTCATAAATATTTTCACACTATAATGTGTACTGTTTCTGTAGTAATAGTATAGCACAACTTGATAATTAAAACCATTATAATTTTGTATTTTTTCTATTTTCTTTTAAAAATCCCTTTGATATCTTCCTTATCTATTATATCTGACTTAATTCCTAGATACATATAGGCTGTCACAGCACTTAATATACATACTATAAGCATTGGATTACTAGGATTTAGGGAATATAGAATTCTTACAGTTAAAATTACTATAACTGAATTGGCAATAGTTTTAACTAAGCTCTTTG
>JAAYEN010000071.1 GCA_012728775.1 Tissierellia bacterium | reverse complement strand
TCTTGGGATTTGATTTTGAAAAGAGTGGATTTGGCAAGTCAAGGAGATTTTGTAATCGCCCTTTATAACCCAAAATCCAAGGAACGTTCAGAACATCTACGAGAAGCTGTGGAAATTATGCTTAAACATAAATCTGAATCTACACCAGTTGGAATAATAAGAAATTCAGGAAGATCAGAAACTAAAATCAATATAACCACGTTGGGTTCCGTAGATTATGAAATTGTAGATATGAAGACTATTTTAATCATTGGGAATAAAACCACATATGTGGAAGATGGATATATGATTACTCCTAGGGGTTATGATATATGATATGGATAATTGGAGGAACTAGTGAAGGTGAATGCTTTTCCAAAAGGCTTGGAGATACTCCCCATATAATAACTTTGGGCACCAAGGAAGGGCTCAATTATTATACTGGAGAGAACTATCATTACAAACGCATGGATTTTAATCAGATGAAAGAATTTATTAAATCAGAAAAAATCCATTTGGTAATAGACCTTACCCATCCTTTTGCTGTAAATGTATCCCATAATGCAAAAAAAGCATGTAAAGATGAAGGTATTGAATATTATCGATTTGAAAGAAATGTTACAGAATTTGGAAAAAACACTATAGAATTTTGCACCTACGAAGAATGTTTTGCTTTTTTAATGGAATATAAGGGAACTGTACTTATGACCACGGGCTCTAATAGGGTAGAAGATTTTGAAAAGGTGCGAGGTGGCAATAGATTTATTTATAGAATTTTACCTATGGTAGATAGCGTAGCTAAGCTAAATAATTTGGGAGTTCATATAAAAGACATTGTGGCGATGGTAGGGCCCTTTACCAAAGAACTAGACATGGAGTTTTATAAATTTTTTAAAGTAGATGCAGTTGTTATGAAAGATAGTGGAGAAGCAGGGGGAACGGATAAAAAGATAGAAGCTTGTGAAAAATTAGGTATTAAATCTTTTGTAATAACCCGTAAAAAAGAAAGCTGTAAAAATTTTAATGAGTTTATTGAGGAAATGTTTGAAATCATCTACAAATAATTTAAATTTATATGTTAGTATATAAGTTAAGATATTTGGGAGGAATAAATGGAACATATAAAACAATTAGATAAATATATTCAAGAAATTATTAGAACAATTCCTGATGTAATTAGGGGAATAGAAATAGTAGATATTGAACAGAAATCAGGGGAAAGAGATTTAGTAACTGAAGTAGATAAGGGAGTTGAAGAATTTTTAAAAGAGAAAATTCTTGAAAAGTTTCCTGACCATGAAGTTTTGGGAGAAGAAACTTATGATGTGGATGCCCAATATGATACGAAGAATTTATGGGTAATTGATCCAATTGATGGTACTGCTAATTTTGTAAAACAAAGAAACGACTTTTGTACAATAATATCCTATTTTGAAGACGGAGAACCCATGCTCACTTATATCTATGAAGTAACGAAGGATGACTTATATCATGGTATAAAAGATGAAGGAATATTTTTAAATGGAGAAAAACTACCAAAAATAGAAAATAAATCCCTGTTTGAATCTATGATTTCTACAGATATAAGAAGGATGTATCTTCACATGCCAGAATTGTTTGACAAAATAATAAAGGAATCCTTCGCCACGAGAAGTGTAGGTACAAGCGGTTTAGAAGGAAGCCGTGTCGTTTCAGGTAGACTAGGTGGATATATAAACTACTACGGAGGTCCCTGGGACTATTCTCCATTTTTCTTATTTTCAAAAGAAATGGGCTTAGTGTTTAAAACTCTAGAAGGAAAAAATTTAGAAATTAACAGTGGATATAGCAATTTTATCTTATGTACAGAGAAGGTTTATAAAGAGTTAATTGAAAATGAAAAATAAAGAGAAATGCATTCTAAGGCTGGTTTCAACCTCAAAATGCATTTTTTAGTTTTCGTAATATTGTGCTTGGGCTTCATACAAGGATTTGTACAGGGTATTATTTTTTGTGAGTTCTTCATGAGAACCATTACCGATAATTGTTCCATTATCCAAAACCAAAATCCTATCACAAAATCTACTGGCACTCATTCTATGGGAGATAAAAAGTGCAGTTTTGTCCTTTACTAAATCTGAGAAGTTTTCGTACACTTCTGATTCAGCTAAAGGGTCTAGAGCTGCGGTAGGTTCATCTAGTATGGCGAAACTGGCATCTTTATAAATTGCCCTTGCCATGGCTAGTTTTTGCCTTTGTCCGCCAGAGAATTCCGTGGCATCTTCATGGAGATTTTTATTCATCCATGTCTCTAAACCGTGGGGAAGTTCATTTATTTCCTCTTTCATTCCTACTCTATTAATACAGTCCGTGACTTTTAGCTCAATATCTTTTGGTGCCTTTTCCAAATCGCTTTTACCATAACTGGATACATTTTCCCATATTTTAAAAGGGAATAATTGGAAGTCTTGAAAAACATAAGCCAGCTCCTTTAAATATGATTTCAAATCTAAATTTTCAATATTCTCGCCATTCCAAAGAATTTCGCCCTCTGTGGGTTGGAATAACCTAGCTATTAGTTTTACTAAAGTAGATTTTCCAGCATTATTTTTTCCAACTAATGCAAGGGTTTCTCCTTTATGCAATTTAAAGCTAATATTTTTTAGAATTTCTTTATCAGAATTTGGATAAGAAAAGCTTACATTTTTAAATTCTAGTGTTTCTAAAGGAGTTGCTATCTTATTTTCAACTCTTGCAATTCCATATTCTTCCAACTCGTAAAATTCAAAAAGAGGTTTAGTAAATCTGATATCTCTATTAATTGAAATTGCGGCGGTTATAAAAGAATTAATGCTATTTGAAAACTCTTCGCTGGCAGTAACTATTATAGAAAAGTTACCAAGACTAATCATTTCTCCACCAATTCCCAACACTCTTAAAGCTGAATATAAGTAAATCACAAATCTAGTTAATGATATAAAAATTTGATTTATAGTTTCAATTTTTGCAGATTCTGTGTAAACATTTTGGAATCTATCTAATGTAATATCCATGTATTTTTTTAATTTTTGTTCAATCAAAAGGTTAAGTTGAAATAGTCTATATTCTTTTTGAAATTCTTCGTTACTTAAGATTCCTAAAAAATAGTTGTACCTTCGATTTATAGGCATCAAATCCCTTGCAAATTCTTCTGTAATTTTATTGCCTTTTTCTAAAAAAAATCCAGTTACCAAACACATTAATACTGCAAATATTGTAATCCAAATATTAAAAGTTGCCAGTATTGTTCCTACACCAATAAGTTTAGCTCCTGCAATTCCAAGATTTCTTAAGTTATCAAATATTGAAAACAATAGATACTGATGTAGGGGGTATTTAGCTCTTTCGCTTAAGTCTAGTATATTAGTATCTTCTAATAGTTCATATTTTAAAGATAGAACCTTTTTTGAAAACGCTGCATTCATCTTATATGAAAAGCTACTTCTATCTTGAATGAATTTATGCTCGGAAATATTACTTACCAGTCTAAAAAATAAAATCAAAACTGAGTATTTTAAAAGTTCTCTACTTAGTTCCATAAAAGCCCAGTTTCCCATAACCCCATCTATAATAATCTTGGGTAAATAAACTAAAAGTACTGTATAAATAGCGGAGGATATTGTAACTCCTAAAAAACTTAGAAATATTTTAGGCTCAATGTCTTTGACGAATATAATTAATTTCCATATTAAAGAAAAGTCTGAAACTTTATTACCATTTCTCACTAGAAGCCTCCTCTTGATAATAACTTGCTTGGGTATTATACATGTGATTATATAATCCTCCATTACTTAATAGTTCCTTATGAGTTCCTTCTTCTTCCATTTTTCCACGATTAAGAAGGGCAATCCTGTCACAAAATCTGGTGGAAGCTAGCCTATGGGAAATAAATATGGCTGTTCGACCTTTTAAAAGTTCTCTAAAGGATTTATATATTTCTTCTTCAGCAAGAGCATCTAATGCTGCAGTGGGTTCGTCTAAAATAAGTATTTTTGCAGAATCTTTATACAAAGCTCTGGCTATCATAAGTTTTTGATTTTCGCCACCGGAAAGTATTATTCCATCATCTTCCACAATTTTTAGAAGAGGAGTATGAATTCCCTTGGGGAAGGATTCTATTTTTTCAAGTAATCCAACTTTTTTCAAAACTTCTTTAACTTTATCTTCGTTAATATTATCTTCATCTATTGCAATATTTTCTGCAACAGTAAGAGCCGCGGGATTTACGTCTTGGAAAACCACTCCAAATACTTTAGAAAGTTCTTTTTGACTTACTTCGTCGATATTAATTCCATCAATGTAAATTGCACCCTTTTCCACTTGGTATAAACCGGTTAAAAGTTTTATTAAAGTAGTTTTTCCTGCACCATTTACTCCAACTAGAGCTAAACTTGAAGAATCTGGTATATCTAAGTTTACTCCTTCTAAAACCCATTCATCTGAACCTGGATATCTAAACCATACATCTTCAATCCTTATAGAATAATTCATTTTATCAGGTAAACTTTTTCCGCCTAAAGGATTTACATCTGCTTCCAACCAATCGTATAAATCGTCTAAGTATATGGATTGACCTATTACAAAGGCAATATTTTGGGACAATTTATATGTCAAATTGGACGTAAGCATAAGAGCCATGATCATCATTAAGTATGTGGGTCCATCTATTGCATTTTCTAGATAGGCATGGCTTAGAAAGTATAGGCCAGATAGAAATATAATTGAAAGAGTAAATGCAGAGAGGGGCGAGAACTTTATCCTGTAGCTAAAAAGCCTTTTTAATATTTTATCCTTTTGTGCAATCAATTTATCAAATAAGGAATTAAAAGCTCCCTGCATTTCATATACTCTAACGTCTTTTCCATATTTAAAATCTGAGCCAATTCTCACCAAAGCATCTAACATTCTTTGGTTTTTTTGATCCTCTTCTAATTTGGTCCTTTGATATTTATCTTGTTTTACTTCGATATAAGTATATCCTACAATTGAAACAACTATAATAAATGGAATCCATAAATTTATTGAGCCCAGTAGGATTGTCAACAATATAGTTCCAATAAGTTCTCCGCTTAACATAAAGGATTTTTCTAAAATTCCCTGATATCCTTGGGAATTACTTTGGAGAGCTATATGCCAAAAGCCTATAGCATTTTGGAAACTAGAATCTTCATAGAGGCCGTATTCCATTGTGCTAAATTTTTTGAAATTCTCTAAAAGCTTTTGGTTTCTTAAATCAAAAAAGAATGGAAAAGTAATGCTAAGGAAGTATTTTGAAATACCAGTAAACAAAATTACCAATAAGGTATAACCAGAAATTAGATATATTAATGGTAATAACACATCTACATTAATGATTGGATTATTATTCATTATAATTTGTATAATTTGGGTGATACCTTGAATAATAAAAGAACTCAATAATGGAATTAATCCGGTGGTAATGGCGAAAATAAAATAGGAAAAGACTATTTTATTATTTTCAAAAACTGGTTTAAACATTTTCTTAAATGTATCTAATTTACTCCTCGTTCCAGGGTGTAAATAATTTTTTCTGTATTCAGGGTCCTGTAATTCTCTAACTAAATTCCTTTTAATTTCCATCTTCATCACTCAATGTATTAGCTTTCATTTGTAAATATTGACCTAATTCCTCGAAGCTCTTTTTTTTCAAAGAATAAAAAGTTTTTCTATCGTCTACCCTAACTTCTACAAAACCATTTTGCAATAAAATATTTATATGATGAGATAAAGTAGCAGAGGAGAGTGCCAGAGCATCTGCAAGTTCTTTTAAATACATAGGCTTTTCTGCTAAGAGGTTAATAATTGAAAATCGCGTATTATCTCCAATGGCTTTACATTTTTCTATAACATTTTCATCTTTCATTTCAAAATACCCAGAAATGGCCATTAATTCTGTGATAATAAGTCCGATATAGCTTGTGTTTTTAATATTATCTAGCTGAATTACTTTCAAGGCTGCAGAATTATAAGCAATAACATTAAATTCAAAATTCATATATTCAAAAGATTGTATAAAACCGCCAAATAAATTGTTGATACTTGCTATAAATTCTGAATTGTTTTCGTATTTTTCGATAGTATTATAAAAGCGATTTTCTACTAAATAAAAATGTTTTTTAATAATATTTTGAAGGCTATTCAATTTTTCAATAAGACCACTTCGTTTACTTTCATTGGTAATTAAATCCAATACTGTCCATTTAATATCCTCGCTATATTTTGTCATCTGTAAAAGTTCAATAATATCGGAAACTTCAATTTGAATTTCATCTTTACCCCATTTTGAATTGCCATAGTATGCTTCATTAATATGGGGTGCGTTATCAATTTCTGCCATTTCATTTTCTGAATCAGAATAAAGTGTATATAGCAATCCTCTTAAGGTATCATTATCTGATATGTATTTTACATCTCTAGAATTATTAACCCAAGAAAAGGAAGTTAAAATTGTAAAATTTGACAAACTACCTTCGTAAGGGGTAGTGAGTATTTCCATTTCTCGATCCATTTTAAATTGTAGAAAGACATCTTTTAAACAGGATTTTTTATACTGAAGTATATCTGAGTACTCAGCATCAATTTTTTCCATAGGAATAGAATACTTTTGGGGCTCTGATGAGATATGTAAATTTTCTATTTCATCTAAAGTGTTGAATTCATAAAGTAAGTTTCCTAGGTTAATAGCTTCGTTAAGCCAGTTTACTTCTTTAATATAATAATATTTCATAGTTACCTCCTTTATTTGAAAAAATTTAATATTAGTTAGATATCCATCTACGACTATAATAATATTAGATTAGATATTTGTCAACTATCAATTTAAAAAATATCTAACTTAATAAATTTTCATAGTTTTTAAGATTTGATAAATTATTGGGCATTGTTATTCTAAAATTACAATTTTTAAGGTATAATGAATATGGTTTTAAAGGAGGTACGCATGAATTTAAAAGTGCTGCACCTTATCAGCGGAGGAGATACTGGAGGAGCTAAAACTCACATTTTTTCTCTGATGGAAGGTTTAAAAGGTTTTGTTGATGCAAAGATAATTTGCTTTATTGAAGATACATTTTATGAAGATGCAAAAAAAATTGGAATAGATATAGAATTAATTCCCCAAAAAAGACGTTCCGATATGTCTGTGGTTAAGAGAATTTCTCAAATAGTAAATGATGAACATTACGATATAGTCCATTGTCATGGCGCTAGAGCAAATACAATCGCTATATTTTTAAAATCTAAAATAAATGTACCTATGATTACTACCATACATAGTGATTATTTATTAGACTTTAAAGATAGTTTCTACAAGGATTTAATTTTCACACCTATAAATACTTTTGCCCTTAAGCGTTTTGATTATTATGTAGCTGTAACTGAGAACTTTAAGTCAATGCTCATAGATAGAGGATTTGATGACCAGAAGATATATACTATGTATAATGGAATTAATATGAATTCTGATCCTTGGGTAATAGTCAAAGAGGATTTTTTGAAAAGATATAAAGTAGACTACAAAGGGAAATACCTAGTGGGGCAAGTTGCTAGGTTAGATGGCGTAAAAAATATAAAAATGACTATTCGCGCTGCCCAAAAGCTTTCAGAAACAAGAAGAGATGTATTGTTTCTAATTGCAGGTGATGGGGAGGAATTAAATGATCTTAAAAAACTTGCGAAGGAATTAAAAGTAGAAGATATGATTGTTTTCCTAGGTTTTGTAAAGGAAAATATGTCATTTTTTAATGCAATAGATTTGAATATTTTAACATCCCTTAGTGAATCTTTTCCCTATGTGATTTTAGAAGCTTCTAAGATGAAAAAAGCTACGATAGCAACCAATGTTGGAGGAATTAATGAGCTAATCAGAGATGGAGTAGATGGATACTTAATAGACTCCAATGATTATAATAATTTGGCAAAACATATAGGATATTTAGCTAACAATAAAGGAGAGTCTATAGAAATGGGCAACTCAATTTATAATAGAGTAAAGGAAAGTTTTTCTACAGAATCTATGGCGAGAACACAAATCGAAATATACAATAACATTTTAAGTAGGAGGAATTTATGAAATTAATAGATGGAAAAGGTAGATTGTTTGGAATAATAAACATAATTGATTTATTGGTGTTATTTGCAGTTTTGGCATTGGTAGTATTTGGGGTTTCTAGAATGGGCAAGGGTATTGTAACTACAAGTGCAACTAAAGAAGGAATTGTAACATATGAAATTTCAGATATTAGACAAGTTACAGTAGATCAAATACAAGTTGGCGACCCTATCTATCATTACGACAAGGGAACTTATATTGGAGAAATAGTAGATGTTAAAATAGAACCATTTAAAGAAAGAGTTGACTACAATGGCAGATGGTTGGAATCAGAAGTTCCAAGAAAATTTGTAGCTGAAATAGATGTAAAAGCAAATTTAGAAGAGACAGAACAATACTATAGTGCTGGCGGAGAACAGACTAGAGTCGGAATTCAATTTAGACTTAAGAATAAAAAGTTTGCATCTTTTGGAGTTGTAACTAATTTGGAGATTACTGAATAGGAGTGAAGTAATGTATAATAGCATTTTTATCGGCTTAATTATGACTATAACTAGGTC
>JAAYEN010000232.1 GCA_012728775.1 Tissierellia bacterium | reverse complement strand
CCTAAATCTTTATTTTTTTTAGATGATGAGCTAAAAAAAATAATTACGAAAGATGCTAATAGAGGAAAAATAGATATTTTTATTGACATTAAATCCAAAGGAATTTATGATATGAGTTTAGAAATAGATTACAGTTTATTGGATCTATACAAAAACAATTTAAATGTATTAATTGAATATCTAAAAATAGATAACAATTTTCAAATATTTGACTTATTAGCATACGATAAAGACATACTGAGTAGCAAAAGAGTGGATTTAAGTGAAAATGAATTATTTGTTACTTCTTGTATTGAATGTGTTACAAAAGCTTCGTCGAATTTCCTTGAAATGAGGATTCAAGAAGGTTATAATATAGAGTACGATTTAAATACAAAATTGAAAGAATTATCTTTAATTCTAGATAAGATTGAATTAGTTGCAAAAGATGTTGTCAACGCTAATGTTAATTCTTTAAAAGAAAGAATATTAGAAATTCTAAATCAAGATAATGTTAAGTTAGATGAAGATCGATTAATTAATGAAATCGTATTTTATACAGATAAACTTTCTATAGATGAAGAGATAGTAAGGCTAAAAAGTCATATAAATTTATTTAAAAATATATTAGTTGATGATATTTCGTCTGGGAAAAAATTAGATTTTTTAATCCAAGAAATGAATAGAGAAACTAATACGATTGGAAGTAAATCTGCAAGTATTGATATTACTAACTTTATCATAGAAATGAAATCGATAATAGAAAAAATGAGAGAACAAGTTCAGAATATTGAATAAACATATAATAAACTTAGGATGGTGGCAAATTATGTCAGAAGGTTTCTTACTGGTCCTTTCCGGACCTAGCGGAGCTGGAAAAGGTACAGTTAGCACTGCATTAATGGAAGAATCAGAAGATATCATATTTTCTATCTCTTTAACAACTAGAAAACCACGACCAACAGAAATAGATGGAGAAAATTATTTTTTTGTAGATGAAGTAGAGTTTGAAAGAATGGTTAGAGATGATGAGTTATTGGAGTATGCTAAAGTTCACAATAATTATTATGCAACACCTAAAAAATTTGTTTTTGAACAAATACAAAAAGGTGAGATAGTACTTTTGGAAATAGATGTCCAGGGAGCTCTTCAAATAAAGAAAAAATATAAGAATGCAATATTCATATTTTTGCTTCCGCCTAATATGGATGAGTTAAAAAGCAGAATTGTTAAAAGAGGAACTGAAAAGCCAGAAGACATAGATACTAGATTCAATAACGCTTTTAAAGAATTAGACTTTGTTGGCGAATACGATTATTTTGTGGTAAATAATACGGTTGAACAAGCGGTACTTGATATTAAAAATATAATTGCTGCTGAAAAATTAAGAGTGAAAAGACATAAGGATATTAAAGCAAATGTAACAAAGGGGTGGGATTAAATTGTATATACCTTCATTTGAACAAATAAAAAAAGTAGATAATAGCAAGTATAGGCTAGCACTGATGGTAGCTCAAAGAGCTAGACAATTAAATGACGAAAATGTAGAAGTATATGTAGATGCTGACGATAAAAATAACGTCACCATTGCTATGGAAGAAATTATAGAAGGGCATATAGTTGGAGATAAATGATAAGCTAGAAAGAATTCTAGCTTTATTTCTATTATGAGAAGATTTATAGATGTAGTAATTTTTAAAAAT
>JAAYEN010000274.1 GCA_012728775.1 Tissierellia bacterium | reverse complement strand
TGAAAGTATAGCTGTGGATAAGTTCTTTTTTCTTTGTCAATACATAAAAGTAAATTAATACAAAATCTTAATTTTATTTTAGTAAATAATGTAAAATTTTAAAATTTTATCAAGAAAATATTACAGGTCTGAACGTGTAAATTCAGCCCTTTTTATAAGTTTTTATTAAGTTTTTACCAGATGAAGTCTATTATTAATATTTTTTAATATACACAAGTTCAACCTTGGGTATTTACTAACTTTAATGGAGTTATCCACAATATCCACATTTTTAAAATGCACTAATTAACTCATCTATAAATCTTTTTCTATTTATGTTTACAATTACTTTACAATTATTTGGAGGTTTTCTATGGGATCTTTCATCTGTAAATGTCATTCCCTCGCTAAAAAGTCCACTGGTTTCCACGTTCACATACATATCTTCCATCTCCATTATTTCTGGATTTGTAATTGCCAAAACTGAAACTGGATCGTGTAAAGCTGGATCTTCACTTTTATAAGCTACTAGAATTTCTGTGGCAACATTTGAAACACTTGTGTTTATTTTTCTCATCTTTTCCACATCTTCATCAGTAACATAAGCATCTTTTAAAGTTACATTTAATCCAGCTAAAATGACAGGAAGCCCCAAATTCATGACTATATGAGCTGCATGGGGGTCTACTAAGAAATTAAACTCACCTTTGGCAGTTCTATTTCCAACAGTAGTACTACCTCCCATAATGCTAAGAACTTCGACCTTTTCTTTTAACTCTGGATAGATTAAAAATACTGTAGCTATATTTGTTAAAGGCCCAACTGCTATTATGGTAATTTTTTCTTCTGATTCTCTCAATATTTTGGCAATAGTTTCCACAGCATTTTTTTCTGAAAGTTTTGCTAAATCATCTTCATTAAATAATTCACCTATTCCTCCAAAACCGTCTTCACCATGGGTGCTTGATGCTACAATTTGTGGAACTAAAAGTGGTTTATCTGCCCCTCTAGCAATTATTGTATCCATTCCCAGTAGTCCAGCTACTAGTCTTGCATTTTTTGTAGTATATTCTATTCCCACATTTCCCGCCACAGTAGTAATTGCTTTAATATCCAATTCTTTTTTTGAATTTGCAAGCATCAGTGCTAGGGCATCATCCACACCTGGGTCACAATCTATTATTACTGGAATTTTTTTATTCATTTTGTCAGTACCTCTATAAGTCTTTCGTGAAACTTCTCCACATCCAAATCCAAAAGCACATGGGCATTTTTCTCAGTAGTGCTGAAGCTTCTCTTGTCCGCTAAAGTCTGTCCCCTTGTATAAACACCTTCAATCTCAACTACAACATGATAGTCCTCTCCTGTAAATAACTCAGGATTAGTATGATACATAACTGCCACTACATCATGGAGACTTATTTTGCTTCCTCTTTTTTCTTCAATTCGTTTAAAAGAAGTTAACATTATTTCCGTTAGAAGGTCAGTAATTTTTAAACCTGATTCTTTTAATATATTTTGAATATCCCAATTATAATTACCTTTTTCAGTAACGTCTAAACCTGCCATATTTATCTTTACACCACTGTTAAATACAATCTCTGCAGCTTCAGGGTCTGCAAATATGTTAAATTCAGCAGCAGGAGTAATGTTTCCTTTTTCCAAACCTCCGCCCATTATTGTAATTTCAGAAATTTTTTCCTTTAGATCAGGTCTGCCTAATAAAAGCAAAGCGATATTAGTCAAAGGACCAACTGCAATAATAAGAGTTTTATCATTATTTTCTAAAATATCCACCATAGCATCAAAGGCATTCCTATCACTTAATTTTGCCAGTTCATTTTCTTTAAATTCATATCCGCCAAGTCCTGTTTTACCGTGAATTTCTCCAGCTAAGACTTGTCTACCCATTATAGGCATTGATGCACCTTCACATACTTCAACATTCCAATCCAATGCTTTTACTAATCCCCTTAGATTTCTAGTAGTATATTCAAGGTTCACATTCCCTGCAACACTTGCAAGTAATTTTACATCAAATTTTTCTGAATTTTTTAAATATACAATTGCAAAAGCATCGTCAACCCCTGGATCACAATCAAATATTGTACAGATTCTTTCCATTTTTCCTCCTAAAATTATACTTGAAATACTTTTTTACCAAAGCCCAAATACATTTTTCTAAATATTCTACTTAAAATCACAACTATTGCTAAAGTCCCAAAAGAAATCCACATGACAGGTTCTACTCCAATTTTATTAACTATGAGTCCTGTAATTGAAACTATTATAGTTCCTCCTAAAGTAGAAGCGGTTCCCACCATCCCTGTAAATCCCCCGGATTGGGAAGGGAAAAATTCCCCACCTAATCCAACAATCATTGGGAAGAAATTTCCTAAGAAGAAGCCAATAAAAAAAGAAAAAATATATACTATCCTTAAGTTGGTCGTAATAATTAATACAAATAAACAACCCATTGCAAGAAAGGAGTTTATACCTAAAAGTTGAGTTGCATGAGTTCTTCTAAGGATCATAGAAAACACAAATGAACCGATAACTGTGCCCAACAAATAATAAGTTAGAGATTGTACTGCATCTTCAGGTATTATTCCCTTTGTAATTTGTATATACAAGGGCAACCACGTCATTAAAATGAAACTAGAAATGGAATAAAAAAGTACAAAAATTAATATAAATATCCCTTCTTTTTTTAAATTGGGTGGATTTTCAAATATTTCTAAACTAATACTTTTATCTATTTTTTCTTCACTAGCCCTAGTTGGAAACTTTAGGATAAATGCTAACGTAATTGTAATTAAAGATATTATTAAATAAAATGCAAACAAATAATTATAACTCATATCTCGACTCATCAAAACTGCAGCTAAAAACGAAGTGAACATGCCTCCGCTACCAAAAAATACTTGGGTAAAGCTCACATAAGGCCCACTCTTTTCTCTATACACATCGAATAAAATATTAATACTCGGAGCATCCATAAATCCAAAAGCAAGTCCACCTATAAAAGAATAAAAAAGTGCTAAAAAATAATTAGATGTAGTCATCATACCAATAATAAAAACAACAAATAATATCCCTCCGATAATGATTACGCCTTTTCTGCCCTTTTTGTCAGAAAGTAATCCACATATATAAAGGGTAATTACAGTACCTATTCCCCTCATCGAGGCTAGTAATGCTATATCCCCAGGTTCTCTAGCAAGTCTTAATGCGAGTAGAACCATCAAAGCTCCAACTACGTTATTAAGTCCCCCTTCTAATAACATTGTAAAATATGTAACTGCAGTTACACCAATATTTTTACTCCTCAATTATTCCCTCCAACTCTACATAAATAGTGATATAAGAAATTGATCCAATCACAAAACACGCACATTACTTACCTATTAATTATAGCTAACTTACAATTATCATAACTCCTATATAGAATGCAATATTAGCAGCTAAATTACCCATTGTCAATTAGTCCGATATGTCTATAATATAATATTTAGATCAAAAAAGGTATTGACATTTTAGTTATAATAAACTATATTATTAAGACACTTGTATTTATTTAGACATTTGTTTGGAGGTGAGGATTTGTTAAATGAAAATGAACAAAGGGTTTTGGAAATAATTAAGAAAACTCCTTTCATAACTCAAAATGAAATTGGAAATAGTCTAGGTTTAAGTAGGTCTACTGTGGCAACTATAATATCATCCCTTGTGGATAAAAAAATAATTTTAGGTAGGTCATATGTTTTAAATGATGAAACTTCCTCAGTTTTTTGCATAGGCGGAATAAATGTTGACAGAAAATATAATCTCATAGAAGATTTAATCCTTGGAACTAGCAATCCAGCACACTCTCAAGTTTATGTAGGCGGAGTGGGAAGAAATGTCGCAGAAAATTTAGGAAAATTAGGTCATAAACCCCAAATGATTTCTGTGGGAGGATTTGACCAGGATTTTGAATTTATTAAAAAAGAATCCCAAGATTTTATTAATTTTCACCATGTAAAACAACTACACAATTATTCCACTGGAAGCTATTCAGCCGTTTTAGATAAAAATGGTGAAATGCAATTTGCTTTATCTGTTATGGAAGTTTTAGACGAAATGGATTTGAAATTTATTTCTTCCTTCAAAACAATTTTAGAAGATGCAAAGCTCATAGCAGTGGATTTAAATCTGCCTCGAGAAACTGTGGAATTCTTAATTCAATTTGCTAAAGAAAGATCCATAGACTTGGTTATTATACCTGTAAGCTCTCCAAAGATGAAAAATTTACCAAAAGATTTAAAAGGAGTAAGCTGGATTATTGCTAATCAAGATGAGTCAGAAGCATATTTTAATATTAAAGTAAAAAACGATAATGATTTTGATGATTTAGTTGAAAGATGGATAGAATCCGGTGTAGAAAATGCAATTATAACTAGAGGTAGTAAATACAGTTTATATGGAAATGCTTTTGGAAAGAGATTAAAATTCTCACCGCCAAGAACTGATAATATAGTAGATGTTACTGGAGCTGGTGATTCATATTCAGCTGGAATTATCCATGGTCACCTTATGGGATATCCCCCTGAAGAAACCATCGAATTGGCAATGACAAATGCATTTTATACAATACAAACAAATAGTACAGTAAGAGAAGATTTAACTAGAAAAAAATTAGAAGATCAAAGAAATATATTAATTGAAAAGGGGTTATTAAAATGGAGTTAAAGGATTTAATAGTTTATAGCAAGGAAGTTCTGCAAGCAAAAGAAAATAATTTACCTATCGTTGCATTGGAATCTACAATTATTTCCCACGGTATGCCCTATCCTCAAAATGTGGAAATGGCAACAGAAGTAGAAAATATTATCAGAGAAAATGGCGCAGTTCCAGCTACTATTGCTATTATGGATGGAAAAATTAAAATTGGATTGGAAGAATCTGATTTACTAAAATTGGCTACTGAAAAAGAAGTTAGTAAAGTTTCTAGAAGGGATTTAGCTGAAGTATTGGCTAAAAAAATTACAGGGGCTACTACTGTTGCAACTACTATGATATGTGCTAATCTAGCTGGCATAAAAGTATTTGTTACTGGTGGTGTAGGTGGAGTTCATAGAGGCTCAGAACATACTATGGATATCTCTGCAGACTTAGAAGAATTGGCACAAACTCCTGTAACAGTTGTATGCGCCGGAGCCAAAGCAATACTAGATTTACCTAGAACTTTAGAGTATCTTGAAACAAAAGGGGTCCCAGTAATTGGATACAAAACAGATATATTCCCTGCATTTTATTCTAGCAAATCAGATTATAAATTAGTGACATCAGCTGAAGATACAGAAGATATATCAATGAGAATGAAATATTCAGAAGTTCTAGGATTAAAAGGCGGGATGTTAGTAACAGTCCCAGTTCCAGTAGAACACGAAATTCCAAAAGAAGAAATAGATCTAATAATTGAAAAAGCCCTTGAAGAAGAAAAAAAAGCAGGCATAAAAGGAAAAGATTCCACACCATTTCTACTAGCAAAAATCGTAGAACTTACAGAAGGTAGAAGTCTACAAACAAATATACAACTAGTCTATAACAACGCAAAAGTAGGCGCCCAAATAGCAAAAAACTACAATAATATATAGAGTAATTAATAATTAATGAGGCCTGGGGCTTAGAATGACAAATTCAATTTGTTAAACTAAACCGGAGGCCTCTACTAATTGCTGACTACTAATTACTATTATAGATTATCTTTTAAAATTTCTTGTCTAATTGCTTCTATTGCCACTTCGATTGCTAGAGATGTATCTGGATGTTTTGGATTGTCTAGACCTGCTTTTTCTCTTTCTTGGTTCCAGATGACATTCAAGATACATGCGGATCTAGCTCCTAGAAATTGGCATACTGTAAATAGTGTAGCACTTTCCATTTCTGATGCTAGAGCATTAGCTTTAATATATGCATTCCATTTATTTATCAATTCATATCCAACTGGCATCCTTTCAGGATTGTGTTGGCCATAGAATGAGTCTTTGCAATGAACTACTCCGGTATGATATCTATATCCTTTAACTTTAGCAGCATCCACAAGGGATTGAGTCAATTCAAAATTAGCAACTGCTGGAAATTCTTTTGGAACATATTCGTCACTTGTTCCATCCATTTTAATTGCACTTGTTGCAATTACCAAATCTCCACCAATGACTTCTTTATTCATCCCACCACAAGTACCTAGCCTAATGTAATTTGTAACCCCCGTCATGAAAAGTTCTTCTACTCCAATTGCCGTAGAAGGTCCTCCCATTCCCGTAGACATTACAAGTACATTTTCCCCTTCTAGTTGACCAAGATAAGTTGTATATTCTCTATTTTGGCCAATCTTAACTGGATTATCTAAGTATTTTGCAATTTTTTCTACTCTTCCAGGATCTCCTGGTAATATTACATATTTTGCATTGTGAGAATCATCGATTCCAATATGATATAATTTTTCCATTTTTCCTCCTTCTTAAGCTTGTCCTTTAAAATATGGTAGGCCATTTGCCTTAGGTGGATCAGATTTTTTAACAAAAATTAATACTAATAATGTCAATGCATATGGTAACATCGCTAAAATTTGTGAAGGTACAAAACTATTAGCCAATATTATCATCAATGCTTGGGCAAACCCAAATAGTAAACAACCCATAGCTGCTCCAATAGGTTTCCAATTCCCAAATATTACTGCAGCCAAAGCTATAAATCCTTGGCCAGATATTACTGTAGGAGTAAAGGTCGATATTATAGCAACTGTGTAAGCTCCTCCTCCGATACCTGCTAAAAATCCTGAGATTAGAATACACACATATCTAATCAGCTCTACATTGATACCCACTGTATCAGCTGCCGCTGGATGCTCTCCACAAGCTCTCACTCTAAGTCCTGCTTTAGTATAGTATAAGGCATACCAAACAATTACTATTAGAAAGAATGCCATTAATATCGTAAAGTCTATATCTATCGAACGAATAAAAGAAGAATTAAATCCTAAAGTATTTAAAATCTTTGGTATCTTCTTAGGAACTATAGTAGTTTGGGTAGCACCATCAAATAACAATCTAGTTAGAAAAATAGAAACACCAGGTCCAATAAAATTAATTGCTATACCAGAAATTATTTGGTTTCCTTTAAGAGTAATAGAAACAATTCCGTGAAGAAGACCTAAAAACATTCCAGCTAAACCACCGCAGAATAATCCTAACCACGGATTACCAGTGAAATATCCAACAGATGCAGCAGTAAAAGCTCCAATAGTCATCATTCCTTCTATGCCGATATTATCAACACCTGCTCTCATAGTGACAACTCCACCCATAGCAGCAAAGATTAAGGGTGCCGAATACATTAAAGTCATGGACAATGCCAGTAAAATCATATTATTCATCTTGGATCACCTCTTTTTCCTTGGTTGTACTTTCGATTTTTTTCTTATTAAGTGAGTCTGCTATCCTAGGAAGTAATGTGGATACAGCAATTGCCAAAACTATTACTCCAATAATTATATTTATTATTTCTGTAGGTGCACCTAATTGGGATTGAACTAATCCTCCACCTAATCTCATACCAGCAAATAACAATCCCGCAGGCAAAACTCCCAATGGACTTGTGTTTCCTATCAAGGCAACACTCATTCCATCCCAGCCATAGCCTTCTTGGGCACTAATAACGCTTACAGAACCTGTACTGGTCATAACCAATATAGCTCCTCCCAAGGCTGCTACTCCTCCTGCTATAAACATGGTAAATATTGTATTTTTGTCTACAGAAATACCAGAGAATTCCGCCGCATTTTTGTTCTTACCTACCGCTCTTACTTCATATCCCTTTTGAGTATGGTTTAATACAAACCACAAAATGATTGCAAATAAAATAGCTAAAATTATTCCAAATCCCAAATCCGTACGAACAATGTCGCCAAGGGTAGGATTGTTTAAAATAAATTCCCTTCCTGCTTCACTTCTTCTCCATTCAGTGCTGAAAAAAGTAATCTTGGCAGTATCTAAAATTTTTGGAGAGTGAACAGTTCCTTCAACTTTAATACTTGGCATATTTACAATAAAATTATTAAAATAGTGAGCAATCCAGTTTAACATAATGGTAGAAATTACTTCGTGAATACCAAACTTACTTTTAAGAATTCCTGCAACAGCTCCCCATATTCCACCTATTATAAATGCTAAAGCTAAAATTACTATTGGATGAACTACTGGTGGAAGTGGTAAATAATAACCTGCCAATGCTCCTGTTAAAGCTCCTAATACAAATTGACCTTCTATTCCAATATTAAACAGCCCTGCCTGGGATGTAAAAGAAAATGCCAATCCAGTAAATATAAGAGGTACTGCATTAACCACCATCTGGGACATATTTTTTGGCTTTGTAATAATTTCAGATAACATAATTCCATATGCTTCAATAGGATTATAACCTGCAACAATAAATACAAAAGCCCCAACGATAACGCCTAGAAGTATAGCTAAAATAATGGCAACTATAGGTTTTCTTAATAAATTATTTAGCTTCATCTAAAGTACCTCCCGCCATTAACAATCCAATTTCCTTGTCATCAGTCTCTCGTGGATCTAATTCTGCTACATTTCTTCCATCATACATAACTACAATTCTGTCAGATAAGGCAAATACCTCTTCTAATTCTAAGGAAACTAGTAATATAGCTTTTCCTTTTTCCCTTTCAGCCAATAAGGCTTGGTAAACTGAATGAATAGCTCCTACATCTAGTCCTCTTGTAGGTTGACAAGCTATTAAAAGTTCAGGGTTTTGATCTATTTCTCTAGCAATTATTACCTTTTGTTGATTTCCACCAGATAAATTTCTAGCTTTTATCTTTGAAGAGTTTTTCGGTCTAATATCAAATTCTTCTATTTTTTCATCAGAATATTTAAATATTTTCGGCCATTTTAAAATGCCTTTTTCAGAAAATCTATCTTCATCATAAGAATCCAAAATGAAATTTTCTGCTACTGTAAAATCCAGCACCAATCCTCTTTTATGTCTATCTTCATGGATAGTGGCAATGCCTGCTTCTCTTACGTTGTATGGGTTTTCATTTGTAATATTTTTTCCGTTTATTAAAACTTCACCCTTTTCAGCTTTAACAAGTCCAGTTATTGTTTCAATTAACTCAGATTGTCCATTGCCACTAATTCCTGCAATAGCCAATATTTCACCTTTTTTAACGTTAAATGAAAAGTCCTTTACTACATAAACTCCCCTATTATCTTTTACAGTTAGATTATTAACTTTAATTACTTCGTCTGATAAGTTAGCTGGAGTTTTATCCACATCCAAGTCTATATCGTAGCCCACCATCATACTTGCTAAGTCATTTTCTGTTACATCGGCTACTTTTACAGTTCCAATTTCTTTACCTTGACGAAGTACTGTACAATATTCAGCCACTGCTTTTATTTCTTTTAATTTATGTGTAATAATAATTATAGTCTTTCCATCATCTACAAGATGTCTTAGCGTAACGAAAAAATCTTCAATTTCTTGGGGAGTTAATACTGCTGTTGGCTCATCTAGTATTAAAATATCTACTCCTCGATATAAAGACTTTAAAATCTCAACCCTTTGTTGGGTCGCAACAGGTACATCCTCTATGTAATCTTTGGGATTTACCTCTAATCCAAAGCGTTTTCCTAAATCAGTTATAATTTTATCTGTACTCTTAAAATCTAGTTTTTGGGAACCTTTTGTAATTTCATTTCCCAGAACGATATTTTCTCCGATAGTAAAATTTTCCACCAACATAAAATGCTGATGCACCATTCCTATTCCATGATTCAGTGCATCTTTAGGATTTTTTATACTTGTAAGTTCTCCATTTATCTTAATGTCTCCACCATCTTGATCGTATAAACCATACAAAATTTTCATAAGTGTAGACTTTCCCGCTCCATTTTCTCCCAAAAGTGCATGAACGGAACCCTTTTTCACTTTAAGGTTAACGTTATCTAATGCAGTAACTCTAGGGAAAATTTTAGTTATTCCCACCATTTCTACTGCATATTCATTTGAAGAATTTGTCATAAATCCTCCTTCTTTTTTCATTAAATTGATTGGAGACCACAGATCAACTAAAGTAATCTGTGATCTCCATACTATAAACTACTTTTTAAATTCTTCTAATCCTTCTGCTGTCTTTGGTACTACTATTTCACCTGCTATAATTTTTTCTTCAACTTCTGCTGTTTTTGCTAGAATGTCTGCAGGTACGTGTTTGTCAGATGAAGGAGCAATTCCTACTCCACCTTCTACTAAACCAAAGTGTACAGTTTTTCCACCTAAATCTTCTCCTCTTAAAATAGCTGCAGAAACACTTTCAGTTGCTACATTTACGTTTTTAAGAGCTGAAGTTAATACATTATCAGGTGCTAAATAATTTTGGTCAAGGTCAACACCTATTGCCCATTTATCCATTTCTTTAGCTGCTTCAATAACTCCGATTCCTGCTCCACCAGCTGCGTGGAATACTATATCGCAACCATCAGAGAACATTTTGTTTGCAGTAGCTTTTCCTAGAGCAGAGTCGCCAAAGGATTCAATTACTACATAATCTGTTTGAATTTCTTTTCCTTGTTCTTTTGCTCCGTAATGAACTCCAGCAAAATAACCATTAGTAAATCCGTTCATAGTAGGTGATTCCATTCCTAAAACTAAACCTACTCTATCTGTTTCTGTCATGTAAGATGCAATATATCCTACTAAGAATGAAGATTCTTCCGCTGCAAATGTAACTCCTGTAACATTTGGAAGTGCTCCATCATCCCAAAAATCGTCAATTAATGCAAATTTTTGTTCAGGATAATCTAAAGATGCTTCTTCAACTGCGCCTTTCATCATAAATCCTACTCCCCAAATAAGATCATTACCTTCAGTAATTTTAGTGTCTAGATTTGGTTCATAATCTGCTTCTTTTTGAGATTCAATAAAGGATACTGTTGCTCCTCTTTCTTGTAAAGCTTCTAATCCATTCCAAGAACTTTGGTTAAAGGATTCGTCATTGATTCCTCCAACGTCAGTAATCATCGCTACTGTTCCTTCTACTGCTTCAAAGTCATCAGTAATTGCTATAGGCACTGTAGCTGGCTCTTCTTCAGCTGTTTCAGCTGGTTCTTCTTCAACTGGTTCAGCTGGTTCTTCTTCAGCTGGTTCTGTTGTTTCTTCTGTTTCAGCAGTTTCTGTTGTTTCAGCTGGTTCAGGTGTTTCAGCTGGTTTATCTCCGCCTCCACAACCTACTACCATCATAGATAGCATAGCCATAATTAACATCAATGCTAAAATCTTACTAATCTTTTTCATACATTCCTCCAATTTAATTTATAATTACTACTGCTCTTCCATATGTAGGTCTTTAGGACCAAAGGATTCTGGTAGCAAATCATTAAATGAAAACTTTTGATAATCTTCGATAGTTTTTCCTACTAATACAATCATATCATCAGCAAATTCATTTAGAAATTGTCTACAAATCCCACATGGGAAGGC
Organism: Tissierellia bacterium; assembly: GCA_012728775.1. The sequence continues at coordinate 2,569 of JAAYEN010000274.1, read as the reverse complement.
GTATTGTAATTCCTCTTTAGTCGCATCCTTGGGTGAACCAAAGATAGCCACAGCTTTAAACTTTTTGTTTCCAGTGGAAACAGCTTTCACAGCTGCCGATCTTTCGGCACAAATTCCTGCGCCGTAGGAAGCATTCTCAACATTTGTTCCTGTAAAAATTTCTCCATCGTCACAAAGAATCGCTGCTCCTACTCTAAAATTAGAATAAGGTGAATAGCTTTTCTCGCTAGCCTCTATGGCTAGGTACATCAACTCTTTTTCCTTTTCTTTTGTTAACAAGTTTTGCCCCCAATCTATTTGACAACTATATTTTTAAATCCTAATTTTTTTGCAAAATATTCGTATTCTTTCATTTGCTCCATAGACGTAGTAGGCGTATCTCTCATCCTTAGCTTTGCACTGTGATTTCTATAAGCTATAAGCTTCAAAGAAATATCACTGTAATCCTCAGGAATACAATTTTTTAACGAAGTCAAAGCGTTTTCTACATCTACCCAATCCTTTTCACAAACTAATCTAATTTCAAAAAGCTTCTTTCTATCTAAAAGATAGCGTATATTGTCGCAGATGGGAACATCTCTTTCATTTTCTGTCAAATTTTGGAATACTTCTTTGTCCCACGCTTTGATATCTAACATTACACCGTCTGTATTATCTAGCATTTTTGGATATTGAGAAAAATCAATTTTTCCATTGGCATCTATTAGAGTGTATTTACCCTTTTCTTTGACTAAAGAAAATAATTTTGAAATAAATTTAGGATAAAGCGTACATTCCCCACCTGATAATGTAATTCCTCTAATAAATGGAAGGTTAGGTTCTATTTCTTCCATAAGACTTTCTGGTGAATACAATTTTACCTTTGGAGACGATAGATAGGGACATACATTTATACAGTTGTCACAATTTATACAGATATCTTCATTCCAGTGGACTTTCTTATCTACAATAGTAAGAGCACCCACTGGACACCCAGGTACACATTTGCCACAATGTATACACAAATTTATAGTTTCAGGATTGTGGCAATATGCACACTTTAAATTACAACCTTGTACGAATATTGCCGTTCTAGATCCTGGTCCATCCACTGTGGATATGGGTATTATTTTATTTATAAAAATTTTTTCTGAATTTATTACTTCCATAGCTAAATTAATCTGACATTCTTACCTTTCTCTCTTCAAGGTGATTAATATCATAGTTAGGTGCTCCTAAATGAGTAGTGTTTTGTAAAACTACTTCATCATTTTTATATTTTTCCATTTCACTTTTCTTCACCAAGTAGCCTGTAATTCTTACTAAATCTGTATCCGCTGCGTAAAAACTCATATAATGAACACCAACGTCGAAAGCTCCTTTTACAACATCCAAAAGAGCATCTTTGTTTTGGTCTACATGGGAAGCTATTGGGAAAATGTCACCTACTCCTGCAGGGAAATATTTATGATATCTAGCAGAGTGACGCAAATGACTAATAAAACTATCAGGCTCATCACCTACGGGGATTCTAACTCCAGAAGTAACACCAAGATCACTATCTAAACCAACTTGTGCGTGTAACAAGAATTTTCCTCCAGTTATTTCTGAATAAGGAGCATCTATTTTATTAACATCTTCTTCTACTTTTTCTAAAATTCTAGTTGCAAGCTCATCAGCTTCTTTGTCAGTACCATATATAAATCCCTCATCTTTTAGAAGAGTATTTACTGCCTCGGCAAGACCTGTTACTCCAAACATACCTAAAAATCTATCTTTGTCTAGTAGACCTTCCTTTACTAAAAAATTACTCTCAAAAAACCCAGATTTTTCTACAAGGAAATTAATTCTTTGGGTCATATAATCTCCAATTAATTGAATAACTTCTGGTAACAATTCGTCCATAAAGTGATCAACACTATCAGCTATTTCTGCCAATTTAGTTAAAGTAATTCTAGTTAAAGTATATGCCCCACCTCTAGTTGGTAAAATATTATAACAACTTGAGATACCATATTCATCTCCAAAAGGATTAATATTTACTTGATGGTTACATATAGCTGGATTTGAGCATTTTAAAGAAGCATCTATAGCTTTTTTCATAAATTCATCTGGTGTGATTTCAGGATCATATTTAATAGTAAAGTTAGGAACTGCATTTTGTAATTGTGATTCCGCTTCTAAAATTAAATTTCCTGCTCTAGTCTCTAATGGTCCAATATTAGCGTGACAAAAAGAGTCAGTAATCGTTCTATCCAGATAATTAAAAAATAATATTAATTTTTTAATTACTTCCTCATCTGATAAATCTTTTATAAAAGGATCAATCATATAGTCTAAATTGCCCAGATAAACTGGGAAGTTAGTAATCGATGGAACGTGTCGATATAGAATCATTAAACTAAATATAAGTTCATCAAAATCTTTAGGAGGTGAAATTTGTAAAAAATCACTTCCATTTTTAATAAATTTATCATAGTCAGGTAATATATACCTAGGTCTATAAGGGGCTCCACCTTCGAACAAATCGTTAATTGAGCCGTTATCAAAATAAAATTGCATTTTATCTGAAATATTCAATACGTCCATA
>JAAYEN010000074.1 GCA_012728775.1 Tissierellia bacterium | reverse complement strand
TATTTTAAAGATGTGCTGATAGAAAATGAAGAAACTTATAAGAAAATAGCTCTGGAAAATTTAGATAGATTCAGAGATGTGTACGAAATTGATATATGTGAAGGCAGGGACGAAATTTTATTAAGAAATTAGTTTATAAATCTTTATTATTTTGTAACAATCACTTAGAAGATATGTTATTTATATTTGTTAATATTAAATTGGAGGTAAGTAATGGGAAAGTATAAAGTTTTAGTAGCAGAAGATGACAAGGCTATAAGGGATTCCATTGGAATATATTTAAGAAATGGTGGATATGATGTAGTTACAGCCCATGATGGTGCTGAAGCTATAGAGGTTTTTAAAAACGAAAGAATAGATTTGGTAATTATGGATTTGATGATGCCCAATATGACTGGGGAAGAAGCTATCCAAAAATTGCGAGAACATTCCTTTGTTCCAATTATAATTTTATCAGCAAAATCTGAAGATTATGACAAGGTAATCGGACTAGATATAGGAGCAGATGATTACATCACCAAGCCTTTTAATCCTTTGGAACTTATGGCTAGAGTAAATTCTAATATTAGAAGATTTCACTCTTATAAAGACGAAAAGGAATCTAACGAAATAATCGAAATTGGCTCTATTGTATTAGATAATTTAGGAAAAACTGTAAAGGTAGATGGAGTTGATGTAAATCTTACGTCTATTGAATATAAGATTTTGGAATTATTAATGAGAAATCCAGATAGAGTATTTTCTGTGGAAGAAATTTACGAAAGAGTGTGGAACGAACCTGCAATTGAAACTAAAACCGTTACTGTACACATAAGGAGAATACGAGAAAAAATCGAAATTAATCCAAACAAACCCCAGTACCTCCAAGTAGCGTGGGGACTAGGATATAAAATTGTAGATCCTACTAGGAGGCGATAATAATGACAGAAAAACAAGGACTAAGATATTCCACAAGGGGTATAGTTCTGTTTTTGATAATAATTGCAATACTTGCTATTGTGGCTACAAATTTCACTAGCTTTATTAAATTTTCAGATGATAGTTACTGGTATGGTGGATATAATTGGAAGATTAATGAGATGGTGGATGACTCTTTGTATAACAGATCTCAAGCTACAGATTCCCAGTATTTTAAATATTATATTCGTTCAGAAAAGATATTAAACTATCCCATGACTGCCAAGTACTTTAACATTCATGGAACTGTAGTGGCTAAAAGAGTAGACGGAACTTATGATTACTTTAACAATTATGAAGAGTATAAGGCAAATACAAAATATAACTACTATACGAAAAACAATGTAGACGATATTGAAGAACCAGAATATGGTGTACATTACTTTACCAATGACAAAGCATTTTTAAAACAGGTAGGAGAAGACTTCAATTTTAACCCTGATTCTATGAAGTTTAAAGAAGGAAATGTTGCCATAAAGGGAGAGTGGTCTCCTATACTACTGACATACAAAGACGCTGTGGAAATCGATGAAAATAGCGATTCAGAAATAGTTAGAGATAAATTGGAAAAATCTATCCAACATATTTATTCCAATATAAACCCCAATGACAATGGAATAGAAAAGCTGAATTTTGCATATTCGATAGATTTAAATTCCTCAATTTTCAAACAAATCACAGATAACAATAACTTTGTTCAAAACTTTATTCCTATGCTTTTTATCTCCACGATTATAGCATTTTTAATTATTATAGGTTTTGGATTTATTACTAGATATGACATTGCCAGCCAAGGAGGATTTTATAAAGGAGTTTCCAGATATCCTATCGAGATAGTAATGATATTAGCAGGTATATTATTTTCACCTTTTATAATTGTGGGAGGTCTTGGGAATCAAGAAATACTTCATAATTATAAATTAATCATTGTAGCTGTGCAATTTATTATAATTTTCTTTGGTGGGATTGCAATCCTTTATCTCGTTCATGGATTAAAGTCCATTTACAACAAAGGATTAAAATCTTTTATGTTTGAAAATTCTATACTATGGAGATTTGGAAGAGCGATTTATAGAAAAATAATGGGATATATAGTAGGTTTTACGAATAATTTTGAGGGAACATCTAGAAATAATATAATTATACTCTACGCAAGCTTTATCCTGTTGGGATATATAGGAACTAGGCTATTTGTGGATTATCAATGGGAAAATGTAATTTTTATGATTTGGGTGATTTTAATTAATATAGCAACCTACATTTTAAGAGGATATTATAACGATATTAAGGCCATTGAATCAGCTTCTAGTTTTTTGGCAAAGGGCCATTATGATGTGAAAATAAATGAGGATTCCACGAAATTTAGAACATTGGCTCATAATTTAAATACAGTTAGAAATAATTTAGATTCAGCTGTGGAAGATGCACTAAAATCTGAAAGAATGAAAACAGAACTTATCACGAATGTAAGCCACGACTTGAAAACTCCTTTGACTTCTATAATTAATTATTCGGAATTAATAGTGGACGAGGAAAATATAGAAGACATAAAAGAATATGCTCAAGTCATTAATGACAAGTCCCATAGGCTGAAGGAACTTATCGAAGGGTTATTCGATCTTAGTAAATTATCTTCAAATAATGTGGAACTTCATTTACAAAAAATTGATTTTGGACAATTAGTAGAGCAAATTTACGGAGAATGGGAAGACAAGCTTACAGAAAAAAATATAACTGCTAATTTAAATAGACCTGAAACTCCAGTAATTATCGAATTAGACGGGACTCAGACTTCTAGAATATTAGAAAATTTACT
>JAAYEN010000040.1 GCA_012728775.1 Tissierellia bacterium | reverse complement strand
TGTCCACCTGCAGTAGAAACTCCACCGATAGTAGCTGATGCTATAGCTTCAAGTTCGTATCCTTGCCCTGCACCTGGTCCAACTGATCCTGTTTTTGCAGTTAATAAGTATCCTGCCAATCCATACATAAGTCCTGCCAATGCATAAATTCTTATTTTTGAAACTTCTACATTTACTCCAGATACTTCTGCTGCTGCTTCGTTTCCACCAATTGCATACATATATTTACCATGTCTGGTTTTATTAAACAAGATATACATCAATATCCCCATTATGGCTGCCACAATGGCTAGATATGGAACAAAGTTAAAAAGTTTTCCTTGTCCTATTTTGATAAATGAATCTTTGAAAACCCCAATAGGTTTATTTTGGGAGTAAATCATATTGATTCCATAAATCATTATTTGTGTACCTAATGTTGCTAAAAATGGTGGTACATGTAAATACGCTATTATTAATCCATTGATTAGTCCAAATAAAGCTCCTACTACTAAAACTAATAGAAGTGGTGCTATTATTGGCATATCTGGAACATTAGGAAAAAACTTAGAAACATAATCTGGTTTTTGAACTAAAGTTCCTGTAATAAGGGCAGATAATCCTACAATACGACCTGCTGAAAGGTCAGTACCCCTAATTATCAAACATCCCGCTACTCCCAATGCTATAATAAATCTTACAGATACATTGGCCATTAAATTCGAAAAGTTATTAGCTGAAATAAAATTCGCCCTGGTCGCCCCTGTGAAGACTATCATGATAGCAACAACTATAAATAAGGCGTAGTCTGTTAAAAATTCCTTTATATCAAATTGTTTTTTATTTTCCATCATAAACTCCTTACATATACTTAGTTGCGAGGCTCATGACGTCTTCTTGAGTAGTTTGTGGACCACCATCTAAGAAGCCTGAAATTCTACCTTCACACATTACCATAATTCTATCTGAAACACCTAATAATTCGCCCATCTCTGAAGAAATCATAATTATAGATTTTCCTTCAGCTGCTAAATCGTTCATTATTTGGTAAATTTCATATTTTGCTCCTACGTCTATTCCACGAGTTGGCTCATCTAGAATTAGAATATCTGGATTATTTGCCAACCATCTGGAAATAATTACTTTTTGTTGATTTCCCCCGGATAGTGACTTTATTTGAGTTTCTAATCCCGGAGTTTTAATACTTAATCTTTTTATGCTTTCCTCTACTAATCTATCTACTTTGCCTTGGTCTATTAAACGAGCATTGCCAACATAGTTGTTCAAGGAAGCTATTGCTGTATTATCTCTTACTGATAATACGCCAAAAATTCCTGTGGCTCTTCTATCTTCAGTCAAAAGTGCAATTCCGTTTCTAATTGCATCTTTTGGACTATTAATTACAATGTCTTTTCCGTCTTTTTGTATTTTTCCATCTATATGATCTCTAATTCCATAGATTGCTTCGAATAATTCAGTTCTTTGCGCTCCAACTAATCCGCCAATTCCTAGGATTTCTCCTCTTTTGAGTTCAAAATTACAATTTTTAAAACTCAATGGATTGGGAGAAGTGAAATCTTCTACTTTTAATACTATTTCCTCTTGGACTACATTAGTCTTTTGAGGATAAAGACTTTTTAATTCTCTACCTACCATGTGTTTAATTATCAAATCTGTAGTCATCTCTGATGCAGGCCATGTCCCCACATATTGCCCGTCACGCATGATAGTAATTTCATCTGATATTTCAAGTATTTCATCCATTTTATGTGAAATATAAATTATTGCCATTCCCTTTTTAGCCAAATCTCTAATAATGCCAAAGAGAACTCTAACTTCAGAAGAAGTTAGTGATGAAGTAGGTTCATCCATTATCATTATTTTAGAATGTTTTGATAAAGCCTTTGCAATCTCAACAGACTGCATTTGAGATACAGTTAACTCGTCTAGTAATGTCCTTGGATCAATTCTTAAAGCTACTGCATCTAAATATTCTTTCGTTTCACTGTACATTTTGTCGTGATCAATTAAGTTTAGTCCCCCTAAAGGGTAACTTCCTAAAAATATGTTCTCCCCAATCGTCATCATTGGAATGGGTTGTAGCTCTTGGTGAATCATTGAAACTCCAAGATCCATGGCTTCCTTAGGTGTGTTTAGTTCTACTTCTTTTCCCTCAAGTTTTATTGTACCTGAGTCTTTGAAATACATACCATAGAGTATCTTCATAAGAGTAGATTTACCTGCCCCATTTTCTCCCATTAATGCATGAACGCTTCCAGGTCGAACGTTTAATTGGACGTTATCTAAAGCTTTTACTCCTGGGAAAGATTTATTTATCCCTTTCATTTCCAATATATATTCGCTCATGTCTCATCCACCTTTAAAAAAATTCAAGTGTGCTCTAGAGCACACTTGAATGAAATGATATTATTTTGCTCTTTCAGCGTAACGTGCTTCTGCATCTTCAACTGTTTCTAGTCTTGGTTCTGCATCTTTAAGTTCTGCGTCAGATTCTGCTAAAACTTTTACATAGTCAACCCAATAATAGTTTTCAACATCTTTGCCTTCAAGAAGTTCAAGTGCAACATTTGCTGCTACGTGTGATTGGTTGAAGTGGTCATTTAATACTGTACCAGTAAGGTCTCCATCTTTAAGAGCTTGGATTGCTTCAGGTATAGCGTCAACACCTACTAGATAGATGTCTTCTCCAACTGTTCTTCCTGCTGCTTTAATAGATTGGATAGCACCCATTGCCATTCCGTCATTGTTAGCAAATACTACTTCTAGATCGTCACCAAATTGTGCAAGTGCGTTAGCAGTAAATTCTTGTCCCTTTGCACTATCCCAGTTAGCTTGGTATGGTTCTGCCAATGGATCTGGTGTAAGTCCAGCGTCAACAACAGCTTTAATTGAATATTCTGTTCTTTGTTGAGCGTCAACGTTTTGAGGGTCACCTTGTAACATTATATAAGAAATTTTTCCATCGCCATTGAAGTCTGCTTTGTTAGGTGTATCAGCAATTATCTCACCTTGGAAAGTTCCTGATTGAGTTGCGTCAGCGCCTACGTAAGTTGTTTTACCTGGCCAAATTTTCATATCTTCAGTTTCTGGTTCTCTGTTAATGAATACTATAGGAATATCTGCATTCTTAGCTAAGTTGATAACTGCATTAGCTGCTGTCTTGTCTACTAAGTTAAGAATCATTACGTCTTTACCTTGAGCTATAAAGTTGTTAATTTGTTCAGTTTGAGTAGCTTGGTCTTGTTTACCATCTTGGATATCAAGTTCGTATTTAACTCCTGATGCTTCACCTAATTCTTCAAAGTATCTTTGAAGTTCTTCTCTATAAAGAGTCATGAAGTTATCTTCAAAACGATAAATTGCTACTCCAACACTTACTGTGTCTCCTTCTGCTGGTGCTGTAACTTCTTCTGTTGTTTCAGCAGTTGTTTCTGCAGTTTGTTCAGCTGTTTCAGTTTCAGCTGGTTGTTCTGCTGGCTTGTCGCCACCACATGCTACTAGCGCAAATACTAATACTAACGCTAAAAATACACTTAATGTTTTTTTCATTGTACTCCACCTTTCATTTACTATAAATTTATCTTTAGTTTACCTTGAGAAAACGTTATGGTCAATCGTTTTCACATTAATTTTACAAATATTTTGTTAATATTTACTAAATATCACTAAATATTAACCTCGTATACAGATTCTCTTTTAATGAATTGAGTCTGACAAATCGTCTTTATTGGTGCAACCACGTCATTTTCAAGCAAATAAACCATCATTGTACTAGCTAATTCCCCCATTAATTTGGTATTTATTTTAACAGTAGTGAGTGGAGGATTAGTAAATTTTGCCATGGATATATCATTAAAACCTACTAATGAAATGGATTGGGTATTAATGAGATTATGTTCCCCTAAAGCCCTTAAAGCTCCTATTGCAATAGAGTCACTAGCACATATAAAGGCTTTTGGATAGTCAGATTCTTTTAAAATTGAATTCATAAGGTCATAACCCGTAATGCCATCAAAGTCTCTAACTTTTTTATATTTAGGATTATACGTTAAATTTTCATCTTCGTTCATAACTTTCTCATAGGTTATTTCTCTTTTGTCTAGGAAAAGTGTATTATTTTTACCAGATCTTTCTCTTCCTCCGATAAATCCAATGCTTTTGTGCCCCATAGATTTTAAGTAATTAATTACTTCTATAGTAGCAGATTCTAAATCGCTAATAATAGAGTGATACTTGCTATCGTCAGGATTATCATCTACAAAGATTAATTTACTGAATAATTCATTAAATTCTCCTGCTTGTTCCGCTGAAAATTTACCTAGACAAATTAATCCATCTAAGTCTTGCACTCTAAAAAGATCTTGGATATTTTCTTTGTAAAATCTTCTAATATGAATATTTTCTTTCATAAGCTTACTTTCAACGCTTAATCTAAGAGCGTAATAATAAGGATCTTCGATTTCTGCATCGGCTGAAATCCACTGAACAATTCCTATTACCACTTCTTTATCCTTTAACTTACCTTTGGGAGCATAACCTAATTCGATAGCCGCATTTAGAATTTTTTCCCTAGTATCGTCCTTAACGGTTATAGTTTTATCATCGTTTAAGACTCTTGAAATTGTCGCAGGAGAAAAACCAGAAAGTTTTGCTATGTCCTTTATTGTAGCCATCAAACCCCTCCTTTCTAATTTTTTGATTTTTTCTTATCATCAATTTTCTTTTTAATACCTTTTAAATAAATAAAAATTATTACAGGCGCTATTACCAATAAAAAGAATATTGGATTCTTTGTATTAACGTACATATATAAAGCAAATACTGCTACGGTCATGGGGATTATAGTCCAAAATATTTCGTAGCGCTTAGATAACATCTCGATATAATCTGAATAATTATCCTTGCGTATATTAAGATCTTCCTTTTTTGGTCCGATAAAATAATTCCAGTATCCTTTTGAACCCTTATAAGATGACACCAAAGATAATCCTTGGGACTCATAAAAATAACTACTTTCAGGTTCACCAATCCAGTATTCTATTACTACCGAAACATTTTGAGGATCCCTCTTTTCAAAAATATGACCATCTTCATTTACTGAAACTAACATCAATCCTGATTGAGCCATATCTTCTAGATATTTTGCTTCCTCAT
>JAAYEN010000125.1 GCA_012728775.1 Tissierellia bacterium | reverse complement strand
CTAGCATTTCAGAAGCTACTGATATTATGAAGGATGTTTCTCGTAAAGATGTGGATACTTCTGATAAATTGACAAAGGAAAATAATATAAAAGTAACTGATTTTGGTGTAGATATACTTAAAAATAGTTTTGGCGAAGATGATAATACTTTGATTTCTCCAATTTCTGTAATCTATGCACTTGGAATGACAGCTAATGGCGCTGATGGAAATACTTTAAGTGAAATGGAAGATACTTTTGGACTTTCTGTTGATGAATTAAATGGTTACTTAAATGCTTATTTAAAAACTTTAGCATCTAGCGAAGGGGCAAAATTCAATATTGCAAATTCCATTTGGATAAGAGAAGATGAAAATCTAAAACCAAGCGAGGACTTTCTGCAGAAAAATAAGGATTATCTTGATGCCAAAATATTTGAGGCTAAATTTAATATAGATACTGCGAAAGAAATTAATAATTGGGTTAGTGATAATACTTCAGGTTTAATTGACTCTATAATTGACGAAATTTCTGATGATGCTATGATGTATTTGATTAATGCTTTAGCTTTGACAGCTGAATGGGAAAGTCCTTATAGCGAAGATCAAGTAATTGAGGATGATTTTACTAAAATATATAATGAAAAAGAAAAAACAGAATTTATGTTTAGTAAACTTAATAGTTATATTGAGGGAGAAAATGAAACAGGATTTTTAAAATACTATAAAGATAGAAAATATGCCTTTGCTGCTTTGCTCCCAAATGAAGATATAAATATAAATGATTACGTGAAATCTTTAAATGGTGAAAAAGTTAATAGCTTACTTTCCGAGGTGGAAGATAAGGAGACCTTAACTACTATTCCTAAGTTTGAAAGTGAATTTAGTTATATTTTGAATGACTCTTTAAAAAGCATGGGTATTAAAAAGGCATTTTCTCCAGAAGAAAGTGAGTTTTCTAAGATGGGTGCAGATTTATTTATAAGTAGTATTATTCACAAAACATATATTTCTGTCCATGAGTTAGGAACAGAAGCTGGTGCAGTTACTGCAGTTATAATGGAAGCTACTTCTATGCCAATGGAAGAACCTAAGGAAGTTTTTCTAAATAGACCTTTTGTCTATATGATTATAGACACTGAAAACAATGTACCTTTGTTTTTAGGGACATACAATGGGAAATAGTAAATAAGACGGCTAAAATTAGCCGTCTTATTTAACTTCGATTTTTTTTATGTTCTTCTTTTATTTTGTTCAATATTTCGGGTTCTTGGGATAATTTGTATAAAAATTCCGCTATTATTATTCCACCACCCTCTATAGCTTGATGTACATTATCTGTTTTCATTTCTTTTTCAAATTCTACAGTGTGAGGCTTATATGGTGCTCTGATAGAAATCATCGGATGAAAAGCTGGGCAGATATAATCTACGTTTCCAATATCTGAAGAGCCACTTACATCGCGACTTCTATCTGTAAGTTCAAATCCATTGGATAAAAACAATTCAGATAATAATTCTTCTCCAGTTTTTTTACTTGATAGCTCGTAAAATCTTTCGCCTAGGGGAGTCATTTTAAACTCAGTTTTGGTCATAATACCAGCAGCTTTTCCAATATCCAACAGCCAATCATATACATATTGAAGAGTTTTCTCATTTTTTCCCCTTACGCAAAATTCTCCTTTGCAATAATCAGGAACTATATTAGATGCCTCTCCAGCATTTATAATGTAGCCATGCATTCTAACATCATCTGTAACATGTTGCCTTATCATGTCCATTGCATCAAATACGAGTCTCATGGCGTTAAATGCATTTTTACCTTCCCATGGTGCCGCTGCGGCGTGGGAAGGAGTTCCGAAAAATTCAAAAATCATAGCGTCTAATGCTAACATAGGCGAATATACGCAAGATTCATCACTTAAATGGATCATAATCGCAGCATCTAATCCTTCAAAAGCACCATCTTTAGCTAGATATACTTTTCCGCCATTTATTTCTTCGTCTGGAGTTCCGTAAATATTTATTTCACCTTGGAATTCTTCTCGAATTTCATTTAACATAAGAGCTGCTAGAGTTGATATTGCTCCGCTAGCAGAATGACCACAGGCGTGCCCCATTCCCCTAAGTGCATCGTATTCTACTAATATTCCAAATCTAGGTTTCTTACCTTCATTAATAACTCCATGAAATGCTGTTGGGATATTTTTGTAAGGATACTCTACCTTTATTCCGTTTTTTCTAAGTAAGTCTACATGTTTATTAGATGCTTTAAATTCTTTTGAGCCAACTTCTGGATTGTCTGTAATAAAATCACTAAGCTCTATAGCATCATCAATGTAATTTTTTACTAATCTTTTAAACAAAATATTCCTCCCTTGGTTAATAATTGATGATTAAACCAATATAGATAAATATAGATTGGATTACAAATAACAATGCAAAAAATTTTAAAAAGAATTTATACCATCTATCTACTGGAATTCCAGCTAAGGAACTCATAACAAATACGGATCCAGTTGGCCATAAAATATTTGAAAACCCATCGCCAAATTGGAAAATTAAAACTGTTAACTGTCTACTTATACCTAAGGAATCTGCAAGTGGTGTCATAATAGGCATTGTTGCAGCAGCTTGCCCTGAACCGGAAGGGATAAAGAAGTTTATTATAGTTTGTAAAACGAGCATGCCTTCAGCTGCAAGCCATTTTGGCATCTTACTTAGGGGTTGATACATTGAATAAATTATTGTATCTAGTATAAGAGAATCTTGAAGCATTATCAAAACTCCTCGAGACATTCCCACTACAAATCCAGCTACCAAAACCATTTTTGTGCTTTTAATTAAGTCTTTAGCCATTTCACTTGGTGGAATTTTCCATAATATGGATACAATAACTCCCATCAATAAAAAGGCAGCACTAATTTCATCTAAAAACCATCCCCACTTTAAAGTTCCAAATACAATTCCCCCTATACCGCCAAACAATATAAGCATGGTGAGCTTTTCTTTTCCTGAAAAAGGTTTTTCTAAAGCTTCATCTGAAAGTTTGTAATCTGAATAATCTATGTCTGAAACAATAGATTTAGATGGATCCTTTTTTATTTTTGCAGCATAATTCATTAAATAAGCGATAGTTATTGATACAAAAACAATATAGCATATAATTCTATACCATAGGCCTGAATTAATTGGAAGCTCTGCAATTCCTTGAGCGATTGCAACAGTAAAAGGATTGGTGGTAGCTGAAGCAAATCCCACAGCAACACTCATACCACTAATTCCCAAACCTACAATGGCATCATAGCCTAAAGCTATGGAAACTCCTACGAAAATAGGTATCAAGCCATAAACCGTGTCCCATTCACCATAAGTAGAGCCTGCAAAACTAAATATTAATACAAACATTGGAATTACGAGATTTTCTCTGCCTTTACTAAATCTGAGCAAAGAACCAATAGCTGCGTGCATTGAACCTGTTTCTACTATTACATTTACAGCATAGCAAGCAAAATATATTAAGAATATTATGCTGGAGCCGTTTACGAACCCCTTTTGAACAGCTAAAAATATATCGAATAGTGAAGCTCTATTTCCTTCTACATATGTAAATGTGGTAGGATCCACTATAGTCATACCAGTGTCTTCATCTACAGTTCGTTCAAATTGTCCTGCTGGAATAATATAACTCAATAATGCTAAAGCGACAATTATTGAAAAAATGATTACCAGAGCATGGGGAAACTTGAAATTTTCCTTAGTGTTTGTTTTTGACATATTAATTCCTCCCTAGAATTACATTCAAATAACCATTCAATTTGATGCTATTTAGTTATTTCTAATTATTATACTCGATATTAATTTCAGTTTAAAGATAAATATATAAAAAATTTTAATAATAATGAAAAATGACCCTGTAAACAGAATCATTTAATTAATTGCATCATATATTTTCATCTCTATCCCAATCACAAAAGCCATCTTTTTCACATTGTAATAAATTTTGAATACCTTTGTAGAAAAATATCCCTGTGACTATTGCTGCGGATAAATCGGCGAAGGGTGCGGAGTGAATAGTGCCGTTTAATCCCCAGATTTTGGAGAAAAAATAAACTGCTGGAATCAAAAAGATTACTTGTCTAGTTAAAGTAAGAATAATGGCTACATTAGGTCTTCCGATATTTTGGAAAAAATTAGAGGCTAACATTTGAAACCCTACCACAGGTAATAACCAAAACCAACTTACTATTGCATAGCTTCCAAATTTAACTAACTCTGGCTCTTTATTAAATAATAAGACGATTTGTTCTGGGAAAAATCTTGTAATAATCCAACCTACAAGACAAACTACGGTAGCTGAAATAATTCCCAGTTTTTCTACTTTGATTACTCTTAAATATTTTCTAGCTCCAAAATTAAAGCTAGCTATTGGTTTAACTCCTTGATTAATTCCTATGATGGGCATAAGAATCATAGTTTGCATAGTATTAACTATTCCCATACCAGAAACTGCAATATCTCCACCGTAAAACAATAAATTTCGATTTAAAGTCAAATTTAAAATACTATTGCTCATGGACATTAAAAAGTTAGGCATTCCAAAGGAAATAGTTTTGGAAATTACTTTAAAGTCTGGTTTTAGTTCTCTAAATTTTATAGGATATGTGCTTCTTTTGCTAAAGAAGTAGGACATTATCCAGGCTATTGAAAAGCCTTGACCAATAACCGTTGCCAAAGCAGCTCCAGCCATTCCCATTTTAAAAATAAAGATAAATACATAATCCAAAACTATATTTATCAATCCAGCGATTATCATACTTACCATAGCCAACTTAGGCTGACCTTCTGCCCTAAGAAAATTGTTCATGGCCATTCCCATGGCGGCGAAAGTAGAACCAAAAAATATTATTCGCATATAGTCTTTAGCTAGGGGGAGGGTGGTCTCGCTAGCTCCAAACATAATAGCCAAGGGATGTAGAAAAACAAGTCCTACAATAGTTAACAATATTCCTAGGACTAAGACAGATAAAAATGCATTGTTTAAAACAGTTTTGGCTTCTTCATCTTTTCCTTCTCCCATTTTAATAGAATATAACGTGGAACCTCCTACGCCAAACAAAAGTCCAATGGCATTTGTAGTGAGCATCATGGGAAAAACTATAGTGATAGCTGCTAAACCATTATGGCCGATATCTGGAGCATTACCAATAAAAAGTCTATCTACAATATTGTATAAAGAATTTACCATCATTCCAATAATTGAAGGAATGGAATAAGTTATTAATAATTTGGATACGTCTTCATATCCCAAGGGATTTCTTTTCATAAAACTTACCTCTAAAATATAATCAAAATATTGTTTTTTTAACTTATACTAATTTATTTATGCCCATTTACGTAAATAACTTAACTAAAACTATGATATAATACATTTTATGGACTTAAATTTTGTTAATATTAAAAAGAATGAAATATTAAAAAATCTTCAATATCGGGGAAGTGAAATTCCTGAAGATATTGATTATTTAATATTTCAGTCAATAGTGGATTTGGAAAAATATGCAAAACCAAAATATAAATATATAGAATTAGACAAAGATCTAGAGGAACTAAAAGAGATTTTACTAGGAGAAGGTATTAAAGACCTATTATCTACTTCAAGAAAGGTTGTTCTAATGGGGGTTACTCTGGGAAGGGAAATAGAGATGCTTACAAGAAAATACAGCTTTTCTGATTTAGTAAGATCTGTAATTCTAGATGCTACGGCTAGTGCTGGGGTAGAATCTTTAGCCAATGACATTAATGACGAGATAGAAAAGATATATGAGCCGATGTATTTAACCGATAGATTTTCGCCAGGATATGGAGATTTGCCCATATCAGTTCAAAAAAAGTTTTTGAGTTTAATAAATGGGGAAAAGGATTTGGGGATTACTACTACTGAAAGTGGAATTATGATTCCTAGAAAATCTATTACAGCCATTATTGGAATATCAGATAAAAAGCAACCTCGGAGAAGACCGGGATGTGAAAATTGTAGATT
>JAAYEN010000110.1 GCA_012728775.1 Tissierellia bacterium | reverse complement strand
CTAATAAATTTCATGATTCGATGTATCCGTACCATCAATATCTGCAAAGAACTTGCTATTACAAGTTACGTCAAGGCGATTAATCGGATAGCCCATACGATACATCTCGTTGAGCTTGAAGAACATCAAATTAATATTTACATTGAAAATACTAGCCAGTTCTTCATAACACCTACCTTCTCTGATATACTCCATTAATTCATCGTCATCGATAAGTAAGTGAGAAGCAAATAGGTTGGCTTCCAGCTCTGTTGACGTAGTGATATTAAAAAGTTCGTATTCAATGATGTCTTCTTTTTTAGCAAGTTCTTGATGATAAATATCATGTCCAAGTTCATGAGCTAAGACCATATTTAGAATTCTTTCGTCAATAAAAGGATTGTAGAAGACGAATTTATTTCTCTTGAAAACTTTATACATGCCAAGTAGTTTTGTACTTTCCTTAAATGGAATTAGCTTAACATTACGCTCTTCTAAAATGGTACGAGGGTCTCTAGTGCCATGATGAGCGATTAATTTTTGAACGTCTTTATAAATCATTTTTCTTTGCTGATTCATCACTGACCCTCCTTACATTTTTTAATCTTCCTCAATCCTATATTTCTTTGGCGTATACTTTTTATTTTCTAATTTAGCCATATAAAAGGCTTCTTGCATGGCATTGAGAATAGTCGCTTTATCTTCTTCTGGCAACTCACCACCAGCCATTAAACCAATCATACCATTTACCAATTCTTCGGCGTCTTTTGCTCCCTTGTAGCCAAATTCTTTTCTGGCATGTAGCAAGAAATTCGTCTCTTGTGAGAAGAAATAATCCTCCTCGACATCCAAAGCCTTACAAAGTTTTTCATAATATTTTTCGGTTCGAGGAAGGGTTTCTCCTAGTTCATAGCGTGAAATAGTTTTAAGTGAGATACCAGATTTATGTGCTAGTTCTTCTTGGGTTAAGTTTTTTTCGTTTCTTAAATCTTTTAGTCTTTGGGCGAAGTCCATTGTTTTTCCTCCTTCTAGTCACTGAGAGTCTTAAAAAGTGAATTTGCTATTGACATAAGTCTTTTGATGACTTAAGATAATATCAAGCAAGACTTTCAATGACTTTATTATACCTTTAAAAGACTTAATAAGTCAATCATTTTTAGAAAGATATTGTTAAAAATGGGAGGTAATCATGAATCCAAATACGACTACCAATGATTATGAGCCAATTGTTTTTGATGAACTGATTGGCATAACAGGACTTATGTTATCTGAAGATGTTTTTTGTTCTATCGCCAGTGAGAAAGTTGGTGTGCTTCCTCACGACATCGCCGACAAAAGCATCTTGTTTATAGACAGAAAAGCAAACTACAAGAAGGATGACTATATTGTCATCAAGGACAGCAGAGTCAGAAAAAATGGCTATAGAATTACAAAAGCTCTTTCCGATAAGGATAAAGATTTTGTTGGTCGCTTAATGGCGTCTATCAAAATTTATTGAGGGTGAAACAATGAGGTGGAAAATTGAAAAAGGAAATAAAAGAAAAAGAAAAGAAGGGTTCATATGAATCCTATAAAGACAATGCAAAACTTCTATTACAACTTTATAGAAAAGTCAGCTTTCATGTGGAAGATCGAATCCAGATAAAGGATGAAGAAGTTTTTGCAAGTCGAAGACAGCATTTAGAAGATTTAGTGATTAGTTTTTTAGAAGTAGATAATACCGTCAATGTAAGAAGACTGGAAGAAAGTTTGATTGACATTAATGTCAGTATGTCCCTACTGGAGTTGATGGACTTAGCCTTAGAAAGATTAAGTCGCTATCCCAATGATGGCGAGTTATTCTCTGAACTCTTATGGCACAGGTATTTTAAAGAAGAAGCGAGAACTTGTGAAGAGCTTCTATATGTTCATAACATGAGCAGGTCAACTTATTTTAGGTATCTCAATAAGGCAACCGAAGCTTTTGGCAATATGCTTTTTGGCTATACCTTGCCAGAGGTGATTGAAGTTTTGCAGGTCATACAAGACCTGCCCATGGTTGCCGAGATGAACGAGCCATATGAGACCTAGTTGAGACTAGATTGGGGCTAAGATGGCACTCATTTGAGACCAACTTGCTACTGTAATGGGACTTCATCTAATTTAATCTAATATCATAAGGCAAATCTAGCCTTAAATATAAACGGGATTGCCACGAATTCTATCGTGGCTTTTTTATGCCCAAAATTAGGTGAAGACAAATGAATAAAGCAAGAGCACCGCCAGTCCTCTTTGAATTTCAAAAACAAAAAGAAATTTAAGGAGGATTTTTAAATGGCAAAGAAAGAATATTTTATTTTAGTAAATGGCGACAAGGTAATAGTAAGTAAAGAAGTGTACCAGGCATATTGGAAACATACGAATAGAGAAAAATATTTGGAGCGACTGGATAGACAAAACAGGTTGCTCCTTTTTTCTTTCCTAGATCAGGAAGGAAACTTCGAAGAGAGTCTGGAAGATAAGAGCGTTGATGTAGAAAGGTTAGTTGAGACAAAGGAAGCGATTGAAGAACTTCATCTGGCACTTTCTAAACTCAATGATGAAGAAAGAGAAATCATTCAAAGACTTTATTTTGATGAAAGAACTTTAGCGGAAATTGCTGATGAAAAGAATGTCAGTTATCAGGCTATCCAAAGTAGAAGAAACCACATTCTGAAAAAATTAAAAACATTTTTAGAAGAAATTATTTAAAACTGCCTTGTGTTAGGGGTCAATTTTTCACTCATATAAGTGAGGGGGATTTTGACCCTTGTTTTATTCCAAAACAAGCAATTAATAAAAGACCTCTCATGTTTGACATAAACAT
>JAAYEN010000273.1 GCA_012728775.1 Tissierellia bacterium | reverse complement strand
TAAAAAGTGATTTAGGCTCATTTTTAATATTGAGAAAAGTTATTTTACATATTCCATAGCATACTTTACAAAGTATTCTGCTCCAGTTTTCATAGTATCTTCTTCGATCATAAATTTAGGATTGTGGTGAGGTGCGTCTTGATTTGGGATTTTTGCACCTAAGAACATCAAGCATCCTGGAATATCCATTAAATATTTAGCGAAATCTTCTCCGCCCATTTGAGGATCTTGATATACTATATTTTCTTCTCCTATGATTTCACCAACGACCTTTCTCCCCATTTCTACGCTAGCTGCCTCGTTTATCGTAGCTGGAGTGCCTTTGTAGTAAGTGAATTTATATTCTCCTCGATTTGCTTCTACTATTCCTTTGATTACTCGTTCCATAATTTCTGGAAAAGTTTCCCGTTTAACATTATCAAAAGTTCTAGTAGTTCCTAGTAGTTCTGCTCTTTCGGGAATAACATTTTCTGAATTCCCAGAATTAAATGCTGTTACGCTTAATACCATAGGATTTATTGGCGAATTTTCCCTACTCACTAAATGCTGAAGATTTTCTACTATTAAAGTACCTATAGTAATAGGATCTATAGTCTGTTGTGGTTGAGCGCCGTGTCCTCCCTTGCCGATAATTTCTATTTTAAATGTATCAGCAGAAGCCATAATCGGTCCTTCCTGTAAAGCAACTTTACCAGCTTCAAGGGGATTCCAAACGTGAATAGCTAAAATTCTATCTACATTTTCGTCTTTTAATACATTTTCATCGACAACTAATTGGGCTCCACTTTGCTTGATAAATTCTTCTGCAGGTTGGAACAAAAATACAACTTTACCTACTTTGTCTTTGTTCAAAGCCATCGCCTTAGCTGCTCCTAATAACATAGCGGCATGAGCATCGTGTCCACATGCATGCATGACTCCATCATTTTTAGAAACAAAGTCCAAAGAATTTTCTTCTTGTACCGGAAGTGCATCTATGTCTGCACGAATTGCCAGCACTGATCCATCTTTATCTTTATTTAATATTCCCAAGACTCCTGTTTTTGCGACTTGTCTAGCTTCGATTCCCATATCTTCTAATTCTTTTAATATTCTCTTGGAAGTTTCCACTTCTTCCCAACTCAATTCAGGGTTTTCATGGAAGTGCCTTCTCATTTCGATTATATATTTTTCAATATCTTCATTAATGTATTCGTAACTCATATTATCCTCTTCTTTCATTTAATTAAAATATAAAGGGAGATTTATCCAGTCCCTTAGAATTATCTTCCTAAAATAGTTTCTCAAAATTTTCTACTGCAATCGCTGATTTGGCATTCTATTCATAATATACTTCTTAAATCTCAACCAGAATTTCATAATCAATATTTAGTTTGATAGAAATCCGTATAATGCTATCAAAGAAACACCACATGCCATAATCCAGCTTATATCTAATATTTTCCCAACTACTATCGAAAGTAAACAAAATCCAATTACACCAATGATGATAATCTTAGAACATCTGGATTTAATCCTGTCTTTTTAAGAGATAGAATTTTTTTCTAATTAGTGCTCAATAAATATGGTATTAT
>JAAYEN010000200.1 GCA_012728775.1 Tissierellia bacterium | reverse complement strand
TACAGTGACTTTACCTTGAATTTCTTTTTCTTTATTAGGGAAGTTTATTAAATTTTGCTTAAATGGCTCCCCATTTATATCTAAAACTTTCCCAGTAGAACTAATTTGAAATTCATATGCATTTTCATTGTGAGAATAAATTGTTCCATCTTTTCTTATTTCTGTTATTTGATAGATTGTATTAATCTTTAATCCCTCTACTGTTACAGAACCATTTACTGTAGGATTTGTAGTGATTGTAACTTCTGTATTGTCTTTTTCAGAAATGATAAATTGATATCCACTAAGTTTTTTTCTGCCAAAATCAGTTAAATCTCTAATGGATTGTTCTAAATCAAAATCATTTCCAACGGCAATCTTATTTATTAGCAATCTGATTTCTTCATTTACAATTCTATTATCTTCTGTAAATTTAATATTTGGATTTTCTTTGGTTATTTCAAATTCAATTGGAGCAACAGGAATAAAGCCAGTATCATTAGGATTTCCAACTTCTGTTAATTGATACCTACCTTCTATTAGATTTGTTACAGAAATCTTACCTTGAATATTTGTCAAATAATCTTTATTGATCTCTTTGTTCCACTCGTCTAATCCCTTTAAATTAAATCTAATATACTGTAAGGATTCATTTGCTGAATTTACTTTTTCTAACTCTAAACTTCCAAAAACTGGTTTGACATTTAAAAAGTTCTCTACAGAATCAGAATCATTTATAACTACCTTAAACTCCCCATCTTTATATGCAGCTTTAAAATCTTCATAATCTACAGTTATTTCCTTATTAGTTAGAGTATATCCATCTGGTGCTTTTACCTCTTTAATGGTGTAAGTTCCATTAATCGGGATATTATCAAACTTTACTAGTCCATTTTCATCAGAGGTAGCATTTCCAATAAAATTCCCTTTTTCATCTTGTATTTTAAATACTGCGCCTTCCAATTTGAATTGGTTTTCAACAGGTGCGTGAAGTTCATCTTGACCCCATTTTGTAAATTCAATAACTCCCATTGGAGAGGCTAGTTCATTATAAACTCTATTAGGCTCTAAGAATCTAATAGTGGCATTGTCTTTTCTAACATAGGTGTTATAAGCCCTTTTTCCAGATAATTCAAAATCATTTGTAATATCGTTCACAGGAGCTTTCATAGGGATTTCAACATCCAGTCTTTCATTAGGTTTTAGTTCTATACCTTCATTTGCAGTAATTCTTATGCCTCTAGTATTTTCTGCAGGTGTATCAGACCATGTTAATGAAGCTATTACACTATCAGCTGATTTTCCTTGATAATCAATAGGAGTATCACTATTCCAGTATCTGACAGTATAGCCCTCTGGAACTATAACCCAGCGATCTGAGTCAAAAGTATTTTCAAATTGAGATTCTCTAGGAGGTCTTACGCCATTTCCAATATTTTCCTCTTGGATACTCACATCACCAACATATGGGAAGAAGTCAACTAAGTCTATATTAGATCTTGGAGTTTCTAAATTATTTATCAAGGATAATCTGTAATCAAAAGCTTCTTCTGATTCGGTTATTATTCCTGTCGGCAACCAACTTAAATCAGTTATCTTTTTAATATATTTTCTTGCGAAAAGCTCTTTGACCTTTATCAATCTAAATTCTACTTCATCATAAAGCCATTCATTTCCATTATTTTCCTCACCTGGGGGACTTTTAAATGTTCCAATTTTTTCTATAACTTGAGATTCAAAAGTTACGAATACTTCATTTTTTACATTTCCTTCTTCAGTATCAGGGTCCACCATCGTCTTTATTGTGGCAATGTCAAATACTCCCTTGCCAAGTGCATCTGCAGTAAATACGATTGCCAATCTACCAGTATTATTGTAATTATCTACAATTTCATACTTAGCTCCCATGCTGGATTTAAATTTGTCAGTTGGAATTATTTCTATGGGGACTACACCCTTAGGCAATAAATCCACCATCTTAAAGT
>JAAYEN010000124.1 GCA_012728775.1 Tissierellia bacterium | reverse complement strand
TTTTTTTTATCTCGTTTTTCATCTTTTCTAATATCTTTTTCTCCAGCCTAGAAACTGTCATTTGAGATATATCTAACTCTTTGGCTATACTGGATTGGGTTCGTTTATTGAAATATCTGTCTATTAAGATTTTCTTTTCCGTCTCCGTCAATATAGACATGGCTTTTTCTAAAAAGTCGTTATTATCTATCTTTTCATAGTATTCTTCTTCTTTCCCAATTAAATCCGCCAAGCTTATGTCAGAATCTTCGCCTCCATCGTAGGTAAGATCCAAGGATTGAGGAGAATATACTTTGCTAGCTTCCATGGCTTCCAATACATCTTCTTGGGATGTTCCTAAATAATCTGCAATGTCCTTTACCGTTGGAGATTTTTGCAAGGTTTGTGCCAGTTCCACTTTCGCATTGTTAATTCTTTTAGATAGCTCTTGTATTCTTCTAGGCACTCTTATGGTCCAGCCCTTGTCCCTAAAGTGTCTTTTTATTTCTCCAATTATTGTAGGCGTTGCAAATGAGGAAAATTGATATCCTCTGTCTACATCAAATCTATCCACAGCGTAAATTAAACCAATCGAGGCTACTTGGAATATGTCATCGTAGTCTATTCCCTTGTTGGTGTATTTTTTTGCCAAAATTTCAGCTATATAGAGATTGTCTTCAATGAGTTTATCTCTTATTTTTCTATCTCTCGTTTTTTTGTATTCTTGAAACAGCCGGGTTTGTTCTTCTCTATCCAATTGTTTCTCATCCACACTAGTATTGCTCATATCCAACTCCTAGCTATACTATGAGTTTGATTTTAATATAATCTTCAGTAAAAGTAACATCTTCTATCAAAGCTTTTAAAATCATTTTACTCATTTCTATATCTTCTAGTTCTTTTTTAGGTTTTGACAATCCCACTATACTTACTTGAATTTCTTCAGGTTCCAGAAAGTATTCAATATTGAATACTTCGCTGGATTCACCTTTGATTATGATATTGCATATTTCTGATATACACAATTTTAAATCTTCTATTTTTTCAATACTAAAATTAGACTTACTAGCTATTGCTGAGGTTGTAAGCCTGACCATTGAAAGATTTTCGGCTTTTGCCGGTACTATAAAATTGAATTTTTCTCTATTCATCTATCTCACCTATAAATTTAAACATATCTTCCAATTGGGTAATTTTGAATAATTTTCTAATTCTATCATTAACTTCGATTAGATATATATTTTTTCCAATCTCTTGGGACTCTTTTAGTATAGAAATCAAAGCCCCCAAACCTGTGGAGTCGATATAATCTAAATTGGTAAAATCTAGATACAGATCATCTTGGCTACTTTTTAATAATTCTATGCTGTCATTTTTAAAATCTTGGGTAGCATAAATATCCAATTCTCCGTAAAGATTAATTATCGGAGGTTTTCCTTCTCTTTCGATTATTTCTTTTCTAAAACCCATATTATTCTCCTATAAATTTTGCTACTGCTACTACTTTCGAATCTTTCAAATTCATAAGTTTAACTCCTTGGGTATTTCTACCGAAGATGCTAATTTGGTCTACAGAAATTCTTATAATTACACCTTCTTCAGTAATCAACATCAATTGATCTTCTTTGGAAACTACTAGTGAAGATATTACATTTCCAGTTTTTTCTGTAATCTTATAACTGATAACTCCCATACCACCTCTATTTTGGTTGTTAAATTCTGTAAGAGGAGTTAGTTTTCCGTATCCATTTACTCCCACTGATGCTAGGAATTTATTATCGTCAACTATGCTAAAGTTCACCACTTCATCGTCGCCTTTTAAGCGTATTCCTAAAACTCCTTGGGTATTTCTAGAAGTTGGGGTTACGTCTTTTTCAAAGAATCTGATGGAGTTTCCGTTTTTCGTAGATAGTATAAGTTCTTCGTTTCCTTCGGTGATTACCACTTCTATAAGTTCGTCGTCATCGCGAAGTTTTATAGCTATCAATCCTGATTTTCTCATGTTTGTGAATTCACTACAGATAGTCTTTTTTATTGTACCTTTTTTAGTAACCATTGTGAAGTACTTATTGTCGTCGAATTCCTTCACTGCTAAAACTGTAGATACTTCTTCTCCATCTTTTAATGCCAATAGATTTACTATTGCAGAACCTCTAGCTTGTCGTCCTGCTTCTGGTATATCATAGCCATTTAGGCTGAACATGTTTCCGTGATTTGTAAAGAACAAGATATTGTCGTGGGTGTTTACTATGAACATCTCACATACGAAATCTCCGTCTTTTGTGGAAAGTCCTCGGATGCCTACTCCACCTCTGTTTTGAGGTTTGTATGCTCCTTCTGGCATTCTCTTAATATATCCGTTGTTAGTAAGAGTGATAACTACATCTTCTTCTCTAATCATATCTGCAAGATTTATTTCTTCTGCAGCTGGCATCAAAGCAGTTCTACGTAAATCTCCGTATTTTTCTGCAATTTCTCTTAGCTCTTCTTTGATAATATTATTTCTAATATCTGAGTTAGCTAAAATTTCTTTAAGTCTTGCAATTTCCTTAATAAGTTCTGCGTATTCTTCTTGAAGTTTTTCCCTTTGTAATCCAGAAAGTCTTCGAAGTTGCATGTCCAAAATAGCTTGGGACTGCATATCAGTTAATCCAAATCTAGTTAAGAATTCAGCTTTGATTTCGTCATCTGAATAGCTCGCTCTGATAATTTTAATTATCTCGTCGATATTGTCCAAAGCAATTTGCAAACCTTCTAGGATATGAGCTCTTCTTTCGGCTCTATCCAAATCGAATTTAGTTCTTCTTTCGATGATTTCAATTTGGTGATTTACATAATATTTAATTAAATCTTTAAGACCTAGTTCTTTGGGCTCTCCGTCTACCAAAGCGATATTTATAATCCCAAAAGTGGTTTGTAGTTGTGTATATTTGAATAGATTGTTTAAAACTACTTCTGGTATAGCATCTCTTTTAAGTTCGATAACTATACGCATACCATTTCTATTGGATTCGTCTCTTAAATCTGAAATGCCTTCAATTTTTTTCTCTTGAACGTACTCCGCTATTTTTAATATCAATCTAGACTTATTGACTTGGTATGGAAGTTCTTTTACTACTAGGGCAGTTTTCTTTTTGTTTTCTTCTATATCTACTACTGCTCTAAGTTGAAGTTTACCCCTTCCTGTTTCGTAGGCTTCTCTTATGGCTCTTTTGCCCATAATCATTCCGCCTGTGGGGAAGTCTGGTCCTTTTATATGTTCCATCAATCCGTCTACAGTTATTTCAGGATCATCTATATATGCGATTACTCCGTCTATAGTTTCGTTTAGATTGTGTGGTGCCATATTAGTAGCCATACCTACAGCAATACCGCTAGATCCGTTTACGATTAGGTTTGGAAATTTCGCTGGTAATACTGATGGCTCCATTTCACTTTCGTCAAAGTTGGGTACAAAATTTACTGTGTTTTTGTTGATATCTCGTAGCATCTCTTGGGCTAGTTTTGTCATACGAACTTCTGTATAACGCATAGCCGCTGCTCTGTCTCCGTCTATGGATCCGTAGTTTCCTTGGCCGTCTGCCAGTGGATATCTAGTGGAGAAATCTTGTGCTAGTCTAACTACTGCTTCATAAATCGCCGAGTCTCCGTGGGGATGATACTTACCCATTACGTCCCCTACTAGTCTAGCCGATTTTCTATATGGTCTGTCGGGATAAAGTCCCAACTCGTTCATTCCGTATATTATTCTTCTGTGAACAGGTTTTAGACCGTCTCTAACGTCTGGAAGTGCTCTGGATACTATAACGCTCATGGCGTAATCCAGATAAGATTCCTTCATTTCAGTTTTTAAGTCTATGTCCACAATGGTGGTTGTTTCTTTTATTTCTGACATTTATTCCTCCTATGCATCCAGATTTTGAACGTATTTTGCATTTTCTTCGATAAATTCTCTTCTAGGTTCTACTTTGTCTCCCATTAACATGGAGAATGTATCGTCAAGTTCTACTTTATCTTCTTCGTCTATTACTACTCTATTTAAAATTCTATGATCTGGATTCATGGTAGTTTCCCAAAGTTGTTCCGCGTTCATCTCTCCAAGACCTTTGTATCTGGAAATTTTTATATTTTGCATATTCATTTCTTTGGATGCTTGTTCCAATTCTGCATCGTCGTAACAGTATCTTATAACTTTAGATCCTCTTACCAATCCGTAAAGTGGTGGTTTCGCCACGTATATATGCCCTTGGTCTATTAAATCCGGCATATATCTGTAGAAAAAAGTTAGAAGAAGGGTCATAATGTGAGCACCGTCGACGTCAGCATCCGTCATGATAATTATCTTTCCGTATCTAAGTTTTGAAATGTCAAATTCGTCTCCAATTCCCGTTCCAAAAGCAGATATCATGGATAAAATTTCTTCATATCCCAAAACTTTTACTAGATTGGCTTTTTCTACGTTCATGATCTTACCTTTTAGTGGCAAAATTGCCTGATGTCTGTTGTCTCTACCCATTTTGGCAGAGCCACCAGCAGAGTCCCCTTCCACTAGGAATATTTCTGTTTCGTTAATATCATCTGACTGGCAATCTGCTAATTTTCCTGGAAGTGTAGTTTTTTCCAAGAGAGAAGTTTTTCTTTGAGCCGTTTTAAGTTTTCTTATGGCTTCTCTTTCTTCTTTAGATGAAACTACTTTTTTAAGAATAGCCTTGGCAGATGCAGGATTTTCTTCCAAATACATTTTGAAATATTCGTTTACTATATTTTCTACAATTCCTCTAGTTTCAGAGTTTACCAATTTCCCCTTCGTCTGTCCTTCGTATTGAGGATTTGGTAGTTTTATAGAAATTACAGCTGTAAGACCTTGTCTCGTGTCTTCTCCGATGAAGTTCTCATCTTTTTCTTTCAAATAATTATACTCTCTAGCATAATCGTTTAGAGTTCTAGTAAGTCCTCCTCTAAATCCTGAAACGTGAGTTCCACCTTCATCTGTGTGAATATTATTTCCAAAGGACAGTACTTGTTCTGAATATCCGTCTGTAAATTGGACAGCAATTTGAACATTATGTCCTTCTCTATCTTGTTCAATATAAGCTACGTCTTTTTGGATAGGATTTTTATTTTTATTTAAATGTTCTACAAAGGATTTAATTCCTCCTTCGTAGTGGAACGTCTCTTTTTTGTCTGTTCTTTCGTCTAGGAGATTTATTTTAACTTCTTTGGTTAAAAATGCCATCTCTCTAAATCTTCTAGCTAGAATATCGTAATCAAAGTCCGTGCCTTCTTTGAAAATCTCGGAATCTGGCAAAAAGTGAATCATAGTTCCTGTGTGGGTACTTTCTCCCACAACTTCCAGTTCAGTCTGTCTTATTCCTCTTTCAAATCTTTGTCTATATTTTTTATTATTTCTGCTTACCGTAACTTCCAGCCATTCAGAAAGGGCGTTTACTACAGAAACCCCTACACCGTGAAGTCCTCCAGAAACTTTGTAAGCTCCGTTGTCGAACTTTCCTCCTGCGTGAAGTATGGTAAGAACTGTTTCCACTGTGGATAATCCTGTGGTTCTGTGAGTTTCTACTGGAATACCAGATCCGTTATCTTGTATGGAAATGGATTGGTCTTTGTAAATTACTACGTCGATTTCGCTGGCAGCTCCTGCCAAAACTTCGTCGATACTATTGTCTACTACTTCATAGACTAAATGATGAAGTCCCTTGGGACCTGTGGAACCTATATACATGTGAGGTCTTAATCTAACTGGGGCTAAGCCCTCTAACACCTCTATATTTTCGGCACCATAGTGCCTATTGTTCTCTGTCATTATTACCTCCGTTCAATTGTTTAACTCCGTTATTTTCTACTAAATAGATATTGGAGTTAGCGTTTTTAAAATCTTCCAAATACATCTTCTCAGCCATGGTTATGAAGGATTGGATTCCTGATATGCTATCAATTAGCTTTTTTCTCCTATAGGAATCTAACTCTGAAAAGACGTCATCTAATAATAATATAGGTCTAATATTTCTATACTTCTCTATAAGATTTATTTCTACTATTTTCATACTGATTATGGCACTTCTTTGTTGTCCTTGGGATCCAAAGACTTTTAATTCTCTATCATTAACAAATATTTCCAAATCATCCCTGTGGGGACCATAAGTACTATATTTTACAAACAAATCTCTATCTAATGCTTTTCTCAATCCCTCTAGCATATAATTTTCTATTTCTTTTAGGTCATTATATTGTTCTAAAGGGGATTCGTATTTAATATAAATAATTTCATCTCCATCAGAAATATTCAAATGAACGTCTTTTATTTCTTCGTTAAGCGTATCTATATATTTTTTTCTTCCCATGACGATATAGCTTCCCAGGGAAGCCAGTTGAATATTATATGCTTCAAACAAAAGTCTTTCATTTAAATTTCTATTTCTGACTTTTAATAATTCATTTTTTTCTTTTAGGATTTTATTGTATTTATTTAAATTGTATCTATAAATTAAATCTAAATTCGATATGGCCTCGTCTAAATATTTTCTTCTAAGACTGGGTCCTTCCTTTACGATTTTCATATCCTCTGGAATAAATACTACCAAGGGACTTTCTCTTCTCAGTTCCCTTAAAGTGGATACGTTGGATAAATTAACTTGAATCTTCTTTTTCTTATCCCTTTCATAAAGTAAATTATAGTCTTTTTCCAGTCCCTGTCTTTCTATTAAAGCGTCTATTTCATAGGCATTGGCATCGAAATTTAATACGTCTTTGTCTTTGCTAGTTCGAAAACTCTTTCCAGAAATCAACATGGAAATTGCTTCTAGAATATTAGTTTTTCCAGAGCCATTTCTACCAAAAAACACATTAAAATTTTCATTTAATTTTAAATTTAAATGACGATAATTTCTAAAGTTTTTTATTTGGATTTCTTTTATCTTCATCTATATTATTTTAATAATTTCTCCTTCTAGCTCCACTACATCACCAGGGTAAATCTTTTTACCTCTTCTGGTTTCCACTTCTCCATTTAAAAGTACATAACCATCTTGGATAAGTGATTTAGCCATACCGCCACTTTCCACGACATTGACAAATTTTAATAGTGAATCTAGTTTTATAAATTCTGTATCAATTTTAATTTCCATCAAGCTAGCCTCACAGGCAATACGAGGTAGAGATAATTTTCGTTTTCTACACCTTCAATTATCATAGGATTTACATCATCCATAAGCTGACATTTTATTTCAGCATCGTCCATGTTTTTAATTCCTTCTAGTAGATATCTGGAGTTAAATGCGATAAGTTGATCTATACCGTCATTTTCCACCACTACACTTTCTTCTACACTACCAAGTTCTGTATTGGATAGAATTTTTACTAAATTGTCTTTAAATTCCAATTTTACCAAATTAGCTTTTTCTTCCTTGGCAAGTAGTTCTGCTCTTTCCAAACTTTGTTGAAAGGCGTGACGATTTACTATTACATTAGATGCGTGTTCTCTTCTTATAATATCTTCGTAGTTGAAGAATTGGCCATCTATTAATTGGGAATAAAAAACTGTATTCTTTAAATTAAAGGAGATATTGTTTCTGGAAAAGATTATTTTTACTTCTTCTTCGTCATCCCCCAAAATTTTTGAAAGTTCATTTAAAGCCCTACCTGGTACTATGGCTGTATATTCTGAATCGGAATTTATTTTCTCCTTATAGATAGATAGTCTATACCCATCCAATGCTACAAAGGAAATTTCATCTTTTTTAACTTCAAATAATACACCTGTAAGAGCTCTTCTATTATAATCCAAACTTACTGCGAAGGTAGTTTGTTTAATAGCTTTTCTTAAAGTGTCGCTACTTAAGGTTATGGAATTGCTTTCTTCTAGCATGGGAAGATTTGGATAATCTTTGTAATTATGAGTGAGAAGTTCAAAGTTAGAATTTTGTACTTTGATGTACATTCTATCGCCTTTGACTTCTATATGGATTAAATCATTGGGAAGTTTTCTAATTATATCTCCAAATAATCTAGCATTTACCAGCGTAGATCCTTCTTCATATCCGTTACAGTCCTTGTATGTTTCGATACTGATTATTTCAGCATCAGTACCTGTAAGTTTAAGTCTATTATTTTCCAGAGAAATTAAAACACCTTCTAGTTCCTTTGAAATTGCCCTAGATGAGATAGCCTTTTGAACAATGGATATGCTCTCAGTTAAAGAATGTTGATTGATTGTAAATTTCATGTTTGCTCCTCTTTAGATATTATTATATTATTCTAGTAGTAGTAGGTCTTGTTGATATGTGGATAACCCCATTTGGGATTTATATTTCAATGAAATTCCATTTTATAATATGTTAATAACTACTCGTCTTTTATTTTTTTCTTTAAGTCACTTATTGTCTTTTTGGTTTCAGAGTTTTCTTTTATCTCATTGGTTATCTTGTCTATTGCATGGATAACTGTGGTGTGATCTCTTCCCCCAAAGTCCAATCCTATCTTAGGTAGGGATAATTCAGTTAGTTCTCTACATAAGAACATGGCTATTTGTCTAGGATAGGCGATATCCTTAGGTCGTTTTTTAGACTCCATATCTTCTACTGATATGCCGTATTCTTTGGATACGATAGTTTTTATCCTTAGGGAGTCTATAACTATTTTCTTTTTTTGTTCCAAGACATCCCGTAATACCAGTTGAGCCATATTCAAATCTATTTCTTTGGAAGTGAGATTGGAATAGGCAACTATTCTAAGTAGCGCACCTTCTAGCTCCCTGATGTTAGAGTCTACATTTTCTGCAATGTAGTCTATTATTTTTTCAGAAACTCCAAAGGCTTCTTGCTCGTTTTTGTTTCTAAGTATAGCTATCCTAGTTTCTATATCAGGACTCATAATATCTGCTATAAGTCCTCCGCCTAACCTAGTGATTATACGATTTTCCAGTCCCTTTAAATCCTTGGGAGGCTTGTCTGAAGTTACTACTATTTGTTTTTCATTTTG
Organism: Tissierellia bacterium; assembly: GCA_012728775.1. The sequence continues at coordinate 1,210 of JAAYEN010000124.1, read as the reverse complement.
GTATAAAACGTTAAAGGTGTGGAAAAATTCCTCTTGAATTCCTTCCTTCCCTATCAAAAACTGAATATCGTCTACTAGCAAAAGATCTACATTTCTGTATTTATTTCTAAATTCTGGTGTAGTGTCTCGCCGAATGGCCTCTACTAGCTCATTAGTAAACTGTTCGCTAGATACGTACATGGGATTTAGATCTGGATTTTCATCCATTAAATAATTTCCTATTGCATGCATTAAATGGGTTTTACCCAATCCAGAAGATCCATAAATGAATAGAGGATTGTATAAATTTCCAGGGGATTCTGCCACTGAAATGGCAGCTGCATGGGGAAATTCATTACTTTTTCCCACGACAAAATTGTCAAAGGTATATCTATTAATAAGATTGTTGAGTTTATCTTCTTCGTCATCATCTATTCCAATCTTACTAGTACCATCGACATCTATAATATAGGATACATCAAATGTATGTAGTGCAATTTTTTCAATGGCTTCTTTTATTATGGAATCATATCGCTTACCGAAATGATCAACGTAAAACTTATTGGGAAGCTTAATTACAAAGGTATCTCCCATAATTTCGTAGCCTACATTTTTGAACCAAAACTTAAAGTTGCTGCCTACATCTCTTTCAATTTCATCAAGGATTTTTGCCCAAATATCTTGATTTATTTTCGTCATATATTTCTCCTTGTCAACACTTTCCACTGTGGAAAACATTATTAACATAAAAACTTATATATTCCACTGTGGATAATGTAGATAAGTCAATAATTTTAGTTATAAACAGTATTAAATTTGCAATATGTTGAAAACTTTTCTTAGAAAATTACAGAGTTTTATACTCTTAATTGGAATTAATATCCACAAGTTATCCACAAACTGTGGAAACTTCTTTATCCACAAAAATTCCAAAAGCCTTCAAAATTTCAAATTAATAAATTGTTAATAAACAAAAAATTAGAAGAAAGACATTTCTTCTCTTCTTAAACTAAAATTAATTTGTGCTACACTACATTTTAAGTGTTTTCCACTATTAATAACTGTATCTATTTTATCAGAAAAAATGCAGATTTACAATAGTTATCCACAGACTATAAAGTACAGATCATAGATGAAAGATAATAGATGATAGAGGCTTGCGCCTTTTTTTACAGATTGAATGTGTATGACATTATTACGGGAAATAAATACTCTATTAAAGATCATTTAT
>JAAYEN010000204.1 GCA_012728775.1 Tissierellia bacterium | reverse complement strand
CGCATGGGAATACGCCCCCTACAATCAGCGGATTGAATATGTTTAACATCGCATTCGGAAATAAATATTATTTCTTTATCTCGACACTTAAATGTAACACTTAATTTTCCTCCTTGTGATAATATTGTCTCAAGGAGGAGTTTTTATGAGAAAATTTTTGAGCGTTTTAATATTACTTTTACTATTAGCTACACCAGCTTTGGCAAAAGAAGAAAAGGTAAACGTCATCGTAAATGGAATTGCCATAGAAGATGATAAGGCAGAAATAATAAACGGCAGGACCTTTGTACCACTAAGAGCCATTAGCGAAAAGTTAGGAGCGAAGGTGGAATACTTTCACGAAAAGGATCGCCAAATAGTAATTGAAAAAGACAAATATAAAATAGTTATGAACGTAGAAAAGTTAGATGCGAAATTGAATGACAGAGATATTAAACTGGAAGTTAAACCTTACATAAAAGAAGGCATCACCATGGTGCCCCTTAGATTTATTTCAGAAACCTTTGGAGAAAACGTAGAATGGGATCAGAAATCTAAATCAGCTGTAATCGGAGAGCTCACAGGACAAGAACCTCCAAAAGATTACGAGCCATTGGAATTTAAATCACTAAACGGAAGTATCTATTTTCCAAAGGATTACAAAAAAGACGTAGAGATTTCTACAAAAGCTTTAACCGAAGGAGACGTTACAATAATTAGCAACAAGCTAAAAGAAAAGGACGAAATTGGAATTGGAGTGATTTTAGTTTTGAATAATTCTAGAAACCCTGTAATCGGAAGCGACCACGGCTACAATCTTTACTATAATCCAGTAACAGAAAACTTTGTAACAGTATCCTATCCGCTACCCAGTTCCTTTCCAAAAGAAATTAGAGCTGAAGTGGAAAAACTTCAACAAGATTATTTAAAAATGCTAAACACATTCCAACCAAAAATATTGCTTAGCAATATGGATGCATTAAAATGGTCTAAAACTAATCAAAAAACCTGGCACACTTTGGATATGCTAAAAAGTATGTTTTTGCCAAGGGATTACTTTTACTACAATATCCCATACACTGGGAAATTAGAAAATGAACAAGGAACTTTGGTATATCTTCACAATTCCAATGAATTAGGAGAAACGGAGTCCAAAGTGGAACTGATCTTTGATGAAAATGAAAAACTAATTAGTTACAAAATGAAATTCTATCACCCGACTAAGGATTTGGAAAAGAAAAGCACTGTAGAAAATGGAATAAAAACTATAAAACTATTCCAAGAATTAGTCCTAGGATATCCAAAGGACAAACTCCCAGAAGTGAAACTCTACTCAGAACAAAGACTTAACATCTACGAAAAAGGAGTACACGAACAATACAAAGACGCAGACGAAAGTCTATATGTATTTGATTTGACGACGGGATTGTTGGAATATTATAGAAGCGTTAAATAATAATTAGCAATATAGAGGTCGTACTCTGTGAACTTGGGAGATTCGAGTCGCACTCTCGAATTTTTCAAATCTCACCTTCAATCAGTTAAAATTAGTGCGACTTTGTCGGACAAATCGACACGTGTTCTGTGTGTGTAGGAGTTCAATAATTGGAGAATGAAATCTATGTGGATATTTGGTTTAAAATTCAAAAGATTTGAAAATAATGCTTAGTTAAGTTTTAAGAGGTAACTTTTAATGAAGAAAATTGTGATTATTGAGAGATGGAAGCATATCGATTTGCCAGTGGCTGAGAGTTTAAAACAGAATTTATATGATGTTTTGGGCAACCAATTTCTAATAGAAGATAAATATCTTGACGAAATCAAAGATGAAGAAAAAATAGATGCAGATATTATATTAGTTCCCGTTTACAGTGTGTTGCCTCAAATTTTAGATAAAATACAATACATTGAGAAGAAAATTCTTTTAGCAACTAGAACCTTCTATAAATTATCTCTGGAAAGGTTAAGCAAGATTCCAGCAAAAACTGATGTTTTAGTTGTAAATGCATCGTTTGAGACAGCAAATGATGTCGTAACGCTTCTTTATGAGCATGGAATCTATCATCTTAATTTGATTGCATATGATCCAGAAAAAACAGATTCTTCATTTTTTGAAATTGCCATAACTCCTGGAGAAGTAGACTTAGTTCCGTCTGGAATTCAAGAAATAATAGATATTGGATATAGATGTCTAGATACACAGACATTTTTAAGCTTATTTACAAGATTGAGAATTGAAGATCAGAATTTAATAAACAATCTCCTAACATATATTCAAAAGTTATCACCACAAAATATTGATGTAGAAGAACGATTTTTAAATACGTTGCTATTAAATCAGGCATTTACGGAAATTGTTGAGACTGATTTAGATGGAGTATTAATTGTGGATAGTTCATGTCGAGTTATTTACATGAATCCAAAAGCGAGCATTTTATTAAAGGTGGATATGAAGAAAGGGATTTCGCTTCAAAAATGGATCGATCAAGAAATATGTTCTGCGATAGAAGATGAAGATTTCCAACAAGGTATGTTTCAAATAAACGATGAGTATGTAATAATTACAAAAACAAGATTGATAGCATATGAAAAGGTAACAGGTTACTATGTAAACTTTAGAACGGCAAGTAGCATACATAACGATATATCAGAATTAAGCAGGAAATTAAAAGAAAGCGGACTTTATGCCAGGTATTCATTTAAAGACATTTGGTATCAGTCAAAACTGATGAATGATTGCATTGAGATAGCTCAAAAAATTGCATTAACTGATTTTACAGTTTTACTTAAGGGTGAAACGGGAACTGGAAAAGAGCTTTTCGCCCAATCAATACACAATTTTTCAAAACGTAGGCATGAACCGTTTATTGCAATTAACTGCACGACATTGCCTGAAAATTTATTAGAAAGTGAATTATTTGGTTATGAGCATGGTTCATTTACTGGTTCAAAAAGTGGAGGAAAGATTGGGCTTTTTGAAAAAGCAAATAAAGGAACAGTTTTCCTTGATGAAATTGGCGATATTAGTATATCAATGCAACTTAAACTTCTTAGAGTTCTACAAGAAAGACAGATTGTAAGAATTGGTAGTAATAATGTTGTAGATGTAGATATCAGAATTATAGCCGCTACTAACTGTGACCTTGAACTTGCTGTTAGAGAAAATAGATTCAGAAAAGATTTATATTATAGAATTAATGTATTTACAATAAACTTGCCTTCGTTACGGGAGAGGCCGGAAGACATTTTGTATATATTCAAAAAACTTGTTAAAGATGACTTTAAATTATTAACGTCAAAAGAGAGGAGTTTATTAGAAAAACATTCCTGGTTTGGAAATGTACGCGAGCTTAAAAATGTTGCAGATTACTTCATACTGATGGAGACTTTGCCTCAATTAACGTGTAATAATTTGCAAAAAGAAAAACAAATTTCTGAAGAAGATATTGAAAAGATAATTATAAAATTAATATATGAAAATCAAGTCAGTGGAATTGGAAGAAACAAAATTTTTCAAAGCTTAAAAAATCAAGGATTAAAAGTGAGTGAAGGCAGGATAGAAAGCTTATTAAAAATTCTTGAACAAAAAAGATATATAACTCGTAGCATAGGCAGAAAGGGAAGTGCTCTTACGGATATAGGAATAGAATTTTTTAATTTAAAAAATTAATAGTATAAAATACAATTTTAATAGTATAAATACATTTTATACAAATACATTTAATGCGACTCTAGGTAGTCGCATTTCTTATTTTAATAGCTATATCTCAACTCAATCAACATCAAAATGTTATAAGTATAAAAATAAATTTTGGCATGCCGATTGCATAATATAATTAATGAACGCATTTAGTTAAGATAGAAGCATTTAAACCAACAAAAGGAGGCTTAAAATGAAAGTGTGAAGTTTATTATCCATTACTTTTTTATTAAACAATATGACTCTAGAATAAAAATTGGAGGTATCTAATATGAAAATAACCACAGTTGACGAAGTGTTGTCAATTTTATTCAATGAAATGGGAACAGTAACATTAGCTATATTAGTATTACTGTTTGGAAGCTACGTAAAAAAAAGAGTAAATTTTCTGCGAAAATATTGTGTGCCTACTCCTGTTATTGGAGGCATTATATTTGCATTACTTAATTTATTGCTTTATAAAACAGAAATTGTCTCGGTGAACCTAACTAATACATATCAAAATGATTTTCAGTTTATGTTTTTTACAATAGTTGGATACGGTGCTAGTATAACACTATTAAAAAAAGGCGGATCAAAACTTATTAAATATTTCATTTTGACAGGTATATTAATTTTATCTCAAGGGATTTTAGGTGTTATTGCAGCAGATATTGCAGGTGTACATCGTATATATGGTATTATTAGTGGCCCAGCTCCTCTTGCAGGAGGACATGGTTCTGTAGCGGCTTATGGACAAATGGCTGAAGATCTAGGACATAACGGGGCTATGGTTATCGGCATGGCGTCTGCTACTTTTGGACTTATAGCTGGTAGCTTATTAGGTGGCCCATTATGCGACAGACTTATACGAAAAAATAATTTGAAGAACACTGAAAGTTTTGTTTATAAAAATTATTCTCTAAATAATAACATTGGTGAAGAGGAAAGAGACTATATTAAAGAGGAAGATGTATTAAAAACTACAAATGATATAACTGTTCAATCCGTATTTAAGCATATAGCAATCATTGGAGTTTTCATGACTACTGGAAATTATCTTGGAAACATCATAACAGAATTATTTAAGGTTAGCTTACCTGGATTTGTTGGACCAATG
>JAAYEN010000099.1 GCA_012728775.1 Tissierellia bacterium | reverse complement strand
TAAATCAGTCTTGGCACCGTCTTTGGTTACAAAAACTTCTCCATGTTGGTAAGGGCTCATAAGTCCTGGGTCTACATTTAAATAAGGATCGAATTTTTGCATAAAAACAGAAATACCCCTATCAATCAGAAGTCTTCCCAAGCTCGCTGCACTTATTCCTTTCCCTATACCACTGACAACACCGCCAGTTACAAAAATATATTTAGTCATCTTACCTCCTTGTCAATATTTATTTCAAGTTTCAAATTTTTTAATCTACTCATCATTATAACACAAATTATTAATTATTAGATAGTAGATTATATTTAGTAAATATTAGATTCCACTGCTAAGGAAACAAATAGATAATTTTCTCTAACTTTTGAAATCAATTATCTATTATTTATTATCTCTTGGGGAATATATCTTACGCATGCTTCCATTAGAAACATCATGGCCACTTTGTCTATATATTCAAAAATTATTTGCACAATCAATGAGCTTTGAACCAAACTCAATCCAGTTTTAGTCAAAGCTGCTAAAATTATACTAGTTCCACTGGAAGTTATTCCTCCAAATAAATACGCCGTAATAATTCCTCCAATAGTCGCTGAGGGCAAGGTTACCAAAAGGGCTTTTAATAATAAAGGCCAATTTTGTAATTTCTCACTATTGTAAACTACGGATATCATAATAGCTGTTGCAATATATGTAGGCAAATACGGAATGGCATAGGGATCAGTGAAGGAGTTTACAAAAGCTCCTGCTCCTGCTATTAACAATCCGTATTTAAGCCCAAAGAATCTAACTCCCAACATGGTACCCAAAGTGTCTAGGAATAGTGGAAGTTTCAAATTAAGGGATAAATTTGCTAAAACGATATTAACCGTCACAAATAATGTGCTTATTATTAAATTGTAAAGTTTATTGTCACGTTTCAAATTGACTCTCCAATCATAATTCAAAGTACATTTTACAAGATACAGCACTTGGTCTATAAGTGGTATTTGCCTAAGAAAGACCTAGCATCTGTAACTTTGATTTTGGATGATTATTTTACTTTTTTAAATTTTTCCATAATATCTTCGTTTCCGAAGGAGTATTTTATTGGAGTTATGGTAATATATCCGTTACTTAAATAGTGGTGATCTGAATCTGGGATAATATCAATGGGAGTTCTACTTTCTACATTTAGTTCCCAGTGGTCTTCGTCTACTTGTTCCAATTTGTATTGGTCATAGACTACTCCTCCTAGTTCACAAACTCTAAAACCTTTCATATCCACTTCTTCTAGTTTAGGAACATTGATAGATAAAACTATAGGGTCTGACATAATCAAATCCTTATACTTTTCAAATGCCACTGGTGCGAATTTCGCTGCTAAATCGAAGTTGGAGCTTCCATTTGCAAATTCCGTAGAAATTGCCACTGCTGGTTTTCTAAAAAGCAAAGCTTCTGCTGCTGCTCCTACTGTTCCTGAATATTGGATATCTACTCCTGCATTGTATCCTCTGTTAATTCCTGAAAATACCACGTCTATATCCTCATATAAAACTTTCAAGCCTATTCTAACGCAATCAGCTGGTGTTCCAGTCAATGAGTATGCGTCGTTTTCTATTCCTTCTAGCCTAACTTTTTTTAAGTCTAATGGTCTTCTAAGGGTTATGGCTTGGGAAGTAGCACTTCTTTCTGAATCTGGTGCTACAATATATACATCGTGATGTTTTTGTAATTCTATTGCTAAAAGTCTAATACCTTCTGATGAAATTCCATCATCATTGGTCAATAATATTTTCATTTCTAACTACCTCCTAATACAATAAACCTCGCATGGCGTATATCTAGGTGCTATCTCTAATTTTGCAGCTCCTATTTCCACTTCTATTCCCATATTCTTCAAAGTTTCATACATATTTTTATATGCAAGCTCTGGAGTATTGTTGTCTAGGGATAAGTGGGAAAGTATGATGATTTCACCATTTCCTTTAGCGAGTTGTCTGATTACTTCTGCGCTATTTTCATTGGATAAATGTCCTCTGGTACTTAAAACTCTTTGTTTTAATGGCCAAGGATAAGAACCGTTTTTTAGCATTTCTACGTCATGATTTGATTCCAAAAAGTATATATCGGAATTTTCCATCATCTCTCTCATCTGGGTATTTATCCAGCCAGTATCTGTTATTACACTGATTTTTTTGCCTTCTGTTTCGAAGATGTATCCGTTGGGATTTACTGAATCGTGAAATATTGGTACCGGTCGCACAAAAATATCTTTGAAATAAAATTCTTCTTCAATTCTAAATTCTTTTATATTTTTTTCTTGTAATTTTTTTAATTTTGGAGCCATGGCTTGCCAAGTCTCTCCGTTTGCGAATATGGGAATGTCATATTTTCTAGACAAAATTCCTGCTCCCATTATGTGATCTGTGTGTTCGTGGGTTATAAAGATGGCGTCTAATTCTTTAGGATCTACTCCAATGCTTTTTAAAAGGGCATCGGTAGTTTTACCTGAAAGGCCAGCATCTATAAGGATTTTTGTGTTTTTATATTCTATATATTGACAATTTCCACTGCTACCACTTGATAATGAACAAAATTTGATAAGAACACGTCCTAACTTATTTAAAAAAACTCTATCTGTTACAAGTCCCCATCTAGGACTTTTCTAATTCCTTTGTCTTTCCATTTGCCTGATAAAAATCTTATATACACAAAGACAAATCCTACAATCCATCCTAAACCTTGACCAAACCAAATACTACTAATTCCTAGGATAGGATTTAGTAAATAGGCTCCTAAAATCCTCGTTCCTATAGAAACAATGGAGCCGTATAAAGACCACATATTGTCTCCAGAGCCTCTTAGTAGCCCCGAAGTATTGTTCAGTAAGCCTAAGAATATATATAGAGGAACTAATCCTCTTAACATAGCTACCCCAATATCTAAAGATTCTGAAGAGCCGCTATCTAGAAATATTCCTACTAAATTTGTGGTGAATAGCCATACTATCGGCAAAGTTACAACTGATATTCCCACTAATATTTTATATGCACTAGCTAAACCTTCCTTCACTCTATCATATAGTCCAGCTCCCATATTTTGACCTGTGTAATTGGCAAGGGCAATTCCCACGTTCATATAGGGCATTACTATAAATGAGTCTATTCTAATTCCTGCAGTAAATCCTGCCACTGCTTGGACTCCATAGCCATTAAGGAGGTTTTGTACCGCCATATTCCCTAAGGAGATTATGCTCATCTGAATTGAAGATGGAACTCCAAATCTCATAATTAGCTTAAATTTCTCTTTTTTAAATTTATATTCGTCCTTTTGTAACGATATTAAAGGTAATTTCCTTTTTATATACAGTAGACAGAATAAACTAGACAGCCCTTGGGATGCCACTGTTGCATAAGCTGCTCCTGCAGTACCCATATTAAATACTATTACAAATAATAAGTCCAATACGATATTTATAGTAGCTGCTATACCCAAAAATAATAAAGGGCTTCTCGCATCTCCAACTGCTCTTAATACAGATGAATATAAATTATACATTAACATGAAGATCGTTCCTGTAAAAATAATCTTCAAATAATCACTAGCGTGTTGAAATGCCTCTGGAGGCGTATTTATCAATCTAAGCATTGGGTCTGTTGCGAAAAATGCCAATATAGAAATTATAATCGTCAAAGGTACTAAAGAAACTACTGCTGTTCCTATAGCTTCTCTCATATCCTCATATTCTCTCGCACCAAAATATTGTCCTACTGCTATGGAAACACCTGCTCCTAATCCAAACATTACTGAATTCATCAAAAACGTAATGGGCGCTGATAAACCAACTCCAGCAAGAGCCGCTTCACCGACGAAGTTTCCCACTACTAAAGCGTCCACTGTATTATACAAAAGCTGCAATATAGCGCCTAATACTTGTGGAACCGCTAAACCTAATATTAAATTAAGGGGATTACCTCGCGTCAAGTCTCTTTCCAAAAATTTCACCTAAATCCTAATCTATTTTAATCATTTTCTTAATGGTACCAAGTTATTATACATCATAAGCAAAATAAATAAAGTATTGCTATTTTATTATCAGAATTTTTTAGCAAAAAAATATTACAGACTCCAGTATCTTAGCCATTTTACCTGATTTTAGTAAATTTTTATTGATATTTACTAAATACTAAGAAAACCTGTAATCTGTAATACTCTTAACTTACTTAATTTTAATAATCTTCACAAAACAGTTTGAAATATGATTTAGCATGTTTACATGCTGGACATAATTCAGGCGCTTCAAATCCTTCGTGGATGTATCCACAGTTTTGGCAGTACCACTTTACTTCTTCGTCTCTTTTAAATACTTTGCCTTCTTCTAAATTCTTTAAAAGCTTAAGATATCTAGTTTCATGAGTTTCTTCTACTTCTGAAACTTCTTGGAAGCTCACTGCTATCTCTTCGAAGCCTTCTTCTCTAGCTATATCTCTAAAGCTAGGATACATATCTGTCCATTCCTCGTTTTCGCCTTCAGCTGCAGCTTTTAAATTTTCTGCAGTGTTTCCAATTTGGATTGGGAAAGAAGCTGTGATTTCAAGGGCTTCACCCTTTAATTCTGCATTTAAGTATTTGTAGAATAATTTTGCGTGTTCGAATTCTTGACATGCTGTTTCTGCAAATATTTTTTCTATTTGAACATATCCTTCTTTTCTAGCTATGGAAGCGTATTGGTTATATCTTCCGTTAGCTTGCATTTCTCCAGCATATGCTTTTAATAAGTTTTCTGCTGTTCTTGTACCTTTTAAACTCATAATATCACCTCTAATTTATTATATCTTATATTTAACACTTTGTTAAATTAATTTTAATTAATATAATGAAAAAAGGACGATTTTACCGTCCTTATTCATACAATGATTTTGGTCCAAATTTAATTTCTGAGTCCATTAAAAATGTGTTTTTGGGAGTTCCTTGGTCATTAAGTAAAAGTGTAATAATTTTGGAAATCTCTCCTCTGGTTATTTCTCTTTTAGGATAAATATTTCCATCGGGGAATCCCTCAATTATTTTCATATCTACCAATGCACCAATATATCCTTTAGCACTGGATTTTATATCCCCCTTGTCCTTGAAACCCTCAGCTGCTTCTGTATTAGGACTGAGTTTGAACACATAGCCTAAAATACCTATAGCCTCTTCACGAGTTATTTCTTTGTTGGGATTAATATTGCCTGTTGTAGGCGTAATGTAGCCTGCCTTGATTCCCTTAGCTACTTCTTCATAAAACCAATCAGTTCTTTTAACGTCTGAAAAACTTACTGCATATGTTTTGTTATACCCGGCAAGACGATTAATGATTGAATAGTATTCTGCTCGAGTAATATTGTTGTCAGGTTTAAATGTACCATCTTCGTATCCGTTGATGATGTTTTTCGAGTTTAGGACTGTAACATATTCAGAGGACCAGTGATTCTGTGTATCTCTAAAAGCTAGACTTTTTGAAGTGTTTGAAAAAATAAACACAAGTAACATTATGAAAACCAAAGGCAATCTCTTTTTTATCATATTTGCATCACCTTTGTTTATATACTAAATTTATTATACATCAAGTTTCCAAAGGTTATTTTACGATATGATTACATTAAATATTAATTACTACTTAGTATTTAATTATTAATAAATACCTACCCTTAGTAATACGAATCAATTCGCCAAACTAAGTCGTAGGTATTTTTTATCATTTTTAATATTTATTTTTTACTATCTATAACAACTGTCCAATTATCATGGTCCCAAGTGATGCTTGCTCCCATGGCTTCTGCTATTACCCTTACAGGGACATAGGTCCTGCCTTTTATTACAGTGGGAGGAACATCTATTTCTGCAGTTCTTGCACTTTCTTCCATGACTTTTTTAACTTCTTGTTCGCTAGGATTAACTCGCCCAAATAGTTTGTTTACCTTTTCTAAATCATAACTAACTACTACTTTGGAATCTACATTTAATACGAATAGTCCTTGGTAGCTATTATATCGATCGCTCCAATTAGAAATCGTAACAGTTACAAGATTTTCATCCCAATCCACGTCGTAGCCCAAAGTTTCAGAGATTATTCTTATAGGCACTAAAGTTCTAGCTTCTTTTAAAAATGGCTTGCCATCTGTCTCCACATATTCCCCATCTATTAAAAGCTTAACTTCCCGCTCTTCTATTGCTTCCACCTTATTAGGCATTATATTAATTACCATCGCAAATAAAAGTAATGCTATAATAATTTTTTTCTTCATTAAATCCTCCATGCTTCTTCTTTCATATAAATAATTATAGCATAAAAATTTGAAATAATAATTAGAATTATTGTTAGATAGTAGAATTGTAGAGGACTTATTCCCGTAGGGGACTTATTCCAAATGCAATTGACCAAGAGGATTTTACAACACAAAAACGTAATAAATGAAATAAAGAACGACAAAAGCGATATGTCCCGTGTTAGGCACATATAAAATGTTCAACAACGGGATTTATCGCTTCTGAAATTTATTTTTTTACAAATCCATAGCATCTAGCAGTAAATCCAGGGGCATCGACAACATTGGGAAATCCTACTAAAATAACCGCACCCATAGGAGGAAGTTTATCTAAGTTTCTCATCAATTCTACTTGGTAAATATCTTGTGCTAAGACGTAAGTTTCCACAGGCAAACCCCCTGCCGGTACAGAAATCGAAGTAGCATCTGTGTCGGAAGCTTCGTGGCCAATTGCTTTTACCTTACGTTCTTTAATGAGATATTCACAGGCTTCTATCGTCCAGCCAGGATAATGAGCTATCCCATTTTCGTCAATATTGTCAAAATTTTCAGTTCTCTTGTACCAATCTGTTCGTAACGCCACGAAAGATGCCTCAGGAATTTTTCCGAACTCTTCTTCAAAAGCAATAATATCAGCCTTTGTTATTCCATAATCAGGATCTACTGCAGCTTTTTCTACTATATTGATTACGACCAGCGGTAAAATGGTATCTTCAATAGGTATCTCCTGGAGCTTTCTTCCAGGCTCATAAAAGTGACAAGGTGCATCTATATGAGTTGCATACTGACTGACAATTTTATATTCCTTAGCTATAAAATTGTGCTCTTTAAAATTATAAACGACTCTTTCTTCAATTGGATCAAATCCTGCCCAGTGAGGAGTATCCGCAGCCACTGGATGGGAAAGATCATAAATGTGACAGCTCTCCTTGAGACTTTTTAACATATCCCATAATTCGTATTTCATAATTT